>NZ_JAGHZN010000017.1:0-146759 GCF_017746735.1 Roseofilum sp. Guam
GCTAGTTTATGGTTTCTAACCAGGCCGGCGATATTCAAATCTTCATAGGCAACCACATCGTTAGAGTGGATAACGGAACCGGCAATTCTTTTTGCATGTTCTTCTCGCCGCCTACTTACTTTCAAATGCTGCCGAGCATACCTTTTTCTAGCCTTGTGATAATTTTTGGATTGAGGTTTCTTGTTTTTACAGTATTTTTTGGACTTCTGGCGATTGGCCCTTTTGAGCATTTTTTCTGCTTCTCTATAAAACCTAGGATTCGGCTCAGTATGTCCATTTGAATCAGCCAGAAAATATTTAAGCCCTACGTCCAACCCAACCATTTGATTAGTCGGTTCTAATTCAATCTTGAGATCTACCTTAATACAGAATTGACAATAGTATCCGTCTGCTCTCCGAATTAATCTAATTCGTTTGATTTGAGCGGTAGAATAATGCCCCAAGTCCCAAGTTCCTACAAGTTTTAACTCTCCAATATCATTTTTGTCGGTAAACTTGATTCGCTTGGGAGAAAGGAGCTTCCATCCACAAGTTTTATACTCGACTGAGCGAGAATATTTCTTAAATTTAGGATATCCTTTCTTGCCGGGTTTTTTCTTCTTGCAGTTTTCGTAAAAACGTTCTATCGCAAACCAGGCACGTTCAGCAGAAGCCTGTCTAGCCATACTGTTCAAATTTTTAGCAAAACTAAATTCTTTAGCCAACACAGCGCAATATTTGTTTAGATCATTTCTTGAATTGCCTAATCTGTCCATCCAATAACATAGGCATTTGTTACGGATGAATTGGGCCGTTCTGATCGCTTCATCGATGGCTGCGTATTGGCTTGGTTTTGCCTTAATTTTGAATTCGTAAACTATCATTTCTTCTGAGCGCACCAATACATTGATCTTATCACGCTCTCGTGTAAGAATCAAGTTTTACAGGCTGCTTTTAACCTGCTCTCATCCTTCATCCCCGGAATGAATTCACGGGGTTTTCGGAATATCTCTTATAAGGGAATAGGGAATGGGGAATGGGGAATATCAAATCGTTAAATGGTTGCTACAAATGCGTAGTGTAGAGACAAGGCATGCCTTGTCTCTACAATGGTTGTGATGTGTAGCGTTATTTTTTAGATTTGATATTACCACCTTAACTTGTGACCCATGCCCATTACCCATTACCATAATAGACCTAGTTCTTAGGTTCATCATAGTCGTGTTCTCTAGGAATTGGTTGCTTCCTGCCAGCGTCCCCTCAACTCTCGCATTGCCCCGATCTCATCTTCTTTTGCTGTGGCTAAAAACTGATATAACCACTCTTTCGGCACTTCGGCAAACGTTGGACTTTGCTCCACTTCCACATATACCCCAGACTTCAGAGTATAAATCCGCCACACCTGTCCATCAAAACGCCAAAACTCTGGCACACCCAAACGGGCATAAAATTCATTCTTAGCAATATCCGTGTGGGTAATATCTACCTCAACCACCAAATCTGGGGGCGGATCTTGGGCAAAATTCACATTGCGTCCTTTCACCAACGGCTGATTTTGAAAATAATAGGCACTATCCGGTTCTGCTCCTTTTCTTAACAGGGGATAATTCATAGTTGTCGATCCCATGCTCTTAATAGGAATATCGATAAGTTCAGCTAAACCACGGATAAAATATTCAATTAAACACCGGGCAAATTCATGGTCTTCTAAGGGCATAGTGATCTCTAGAACTCCATCATCATAGATTAGACGAGAACCTCTGGATTGAGGCAGTTGATTGAGGATGTGTACATAGTTCTCCCAGGTGATGCCACGAAAAATGACCCGTTGTTCGCCCTTGGGTTGTACGGTTGCTTGAGGTTCTGGTGCTGCAATAACCATAGCGCTGAATTTATTGAATACCACAGGTTTTGAGTTTATGACTGAGTAGGGAATAACCGATCGCCGATCCCAGATAAGGTAAATGACCTGGAGGCGCATTATCCGTATAGTTTAACTCAGTCGGCTTTGTCCATTGACTCTCTTTACGCCAGCCAATGCGATCGCAAAACTGACCATAATCTCCTCCCACCTGTTCATAGAGCCGAGATTGCACACTTAAGCCAAATTTGCCTTTACTATAGGCAATCCAAAGTTCATTTATCGTGTCTAATTCTGTACAAGGTAACTCATCTAAATTCAGGGCATCTAACCAACCATCACTTTCTCGTCGAGTTGCCCGTAAAATCAGATCGAGGGTTTCTTGATTGCTTTCTTTCCACTTACGATCCGCGAGTAAATCCTGAAGTCGAGTATAATCTATACCACTTTCTGAACGCAAGGGAACATTCGGGTTAGTTGGATAAACTGGAGCAGCAGAAGATAAGACAGCAGCTTGGGGTTCTGGTGTTGACTCTTCAACCGCTTCCACAACAGCAGGTTCAGGAACAACACTATTTTCCACAGGCACGACTTCCGAGAACTCGGCTGATATTCCCGGAGTCATCAACCCCTCGATCGCCTCAAACACTCCCGTTACCAATCCTTCGAGCCAGTGATAACACTCAGCCGGAAGTGCAATCACAAACAGCGATTCATCACCAAGCAACTTTTGTACCTGCTCCAAGAGACGATCGCGCTTACCCACCTTCAACAGTACCAAAACCGTACACCATAACAGGGAACTGAGCGCTAGAAGAGAGAGTAAGGGAAATGCCAGGGGAAACCCTAAAATCAATCCTCGGTCATTTTTGAGAGAGTAGGAGTACTGTTGCCGATCGGCGATCGCCCAATTCCACAATTTTGCACTCAGGTGAGAACTCAGATCGATCAGCGTTAATAAGAGCCGTCCTAGCAAAAGATAACTTGTAAGGGGAAAGGACAGGATCATCAAACGGAGTTGCGGGTTAGCCATGGGTCATTCCTTCAATTCTTTCAATTCTTTGCGTACTTCCTTTCCACTGCTTCTAGAGGTGAGCGGTTAATTGTTGTAGCTGACCCTTGGTATTGTACCTGAAACAGTGCCATGATCTAAATGAAGGTTTTTAAGTACAGATTTAAAAATGGTTTATCAAAAGATTTTAGTTGCCCTCGATCGCTCCCTTCAAGCAGAAACCGTTTTTGAGAAAGGGTTAGCTCTAGCGCAACAGTTTTCTTCTCAAATGATGCTCTTTCACCGTCTCGGCTTGGAAGAAAGTAGTCTGTTTACCTACGTTGGTCCCTATGGCCATACCTTAACTAACTTTTCCCAAGCAGTACAAGAACAGATGGCAGAGGAAACGGAACAGACTCGTCAATGGCTCACTTGCTATTGTGATCGCGCTCAAGAAGCAGGTGTTTCCTGTGAATGGGAATGGAAAATGGGTGATACTGGACGTTGGATCTGCGATCTAGCCAAAAGCTGGGGTGCAGATTTAATTGTCGTGGGACGTAGGGGAAGACATGAAGTTGCTGAGGTACTACTCGGTAGTGTCAGTAATTATGTCGTTCATCGTGCTTCCTGTTCCGTGTTCATTGTCCAAGACAAACCCCTGCTATCCGAGCCAACCTGAACCCCCTATTCTTGAGTCACACTCGCTCAGGGTAAGTTAACTCAAATCCCTCTAAACTTGCCCTGAGAATCTTAGGATAGAACGAGCAATCATTGTTAATTATTTCATTGTTCATTGTTCATTGTTCATTGATTCCATGTCTCGACCTACTTTATATCTGGCAATCACCAATCATGGTTTTGGTCATGCCGTGAGGATGGCCTCAGTTGCCGCCGCGATCGCGCAACGTAATCCTGAAATTCTCCTCATTTTAGTAACTACTGTTCCCCGATGGTTACTCGAATCCTATATTTCGGTTGACTTTATCCACCGTCCCAGGGGGTTTGATGTGGGAGTAATTCAGTCCGACAGCTTGACCATGGATAAAGAACAGACTCTAGAGAAACTCAAACAGATTCGCCAAAATGAACGCTCAATTATTGCCGGAGAAGTGAATTTTATTCGCCAAAATCGGGTTGATTTAGTATTAGCTGATTTGCCCCATTTAGCCATAGAGATTGCCCATAGTGCCGGAATTCCTTGTTGGATGATGGGTAATTTTGGCTGGGATTTTATTTATCGCCCTTGGGGAGGTGAATTTCTTGAGATCGCCGATTGGATTAGCAATAGTTATCGCCAGTGCGATCGCCTGTTTCGGCTACCGATTCATGAACCCATGAGTGCATTTCCGGAAATGGTTGATGTAGGGTTAACCGGGGGGATGCCTCGATCGACTGTGGAGCAATTGCGCCAACAGTTCCAAATTTCTGCTCCCAAAGAACGCACGGTATTATTAACATTTGGCGGGTTAAGCTTGCAAGCGATTCCCTATGATACCCTCAAGGCGTTTCCCGACTGGCAGTTTATCACCTTCGATGCCCAAGCTCCCGATCTACCCAATTTGATTAAAGCGAGGGGATATGAATATCGGCCAGTCGATTTTATGCCCCTTTGCGATCGCCTGATCTCTAAACCGGGATATAGTACATTTGCGGAGGCCTTGCGCTTAGGAACTCCCATTGCTTCTTTAACACGAGACGGCTTTGCCGAAACCCCGGTTTTAATGGAAGGATTGCAAGATTACGGCAGACATCAGATTATTGATCCAGAAGCTTTCTTTAGCGGAGATTGGAGCTTTTTACACCAAGTGCCTACGCCTCCCAGAACGGATGTAGTTTTGGATAAAACCGGCAGCGAGGCGATCGCCGAAGCCGCGATCAACTACTTTATATAAAATCCTCAATGTAGGGGTGATTCATGAATCACCCCTACAAATGCGTACTGTAGAGACAAGGCGTGCGTTGTCTCTACAATGGTTGTCATGCGATCGCCCTAAATAAACGGATGTGATATTAGAATTCACAATTAGGCTTCTCCATCTCCCTATCCCCCCACTCCCCCACTCCCCCATGACCTCAATTACCCTCACCCAGCGCTGTTTGCAGTTGGATGATTCCCAAATTGCCTTTACCCTTCCCTTAACTGCTTGGGAGCGTACCCGCAGTCGCTATCAGGCAGAAACTCCGGACGGGGTGACGGTTGAGTTACGATTACCTAGGGGAACGGTTCTCCAAAATGGCGACCTTTTGCAAACGGCGATCGCCGATACCCTGGTGCAAGTGATCGCCAAACCGGAACCCGTATTAGAAGTGACCTCGGAAACGGCGATCGGTCTTCTGCGAGCAGCCTATCATCTCGGAAATCGTCATATTCCTGTCGAAATCACTCCAGACTACTTACGTTTAGAAGTTGACCCGGTACTCCGAACAATGTTAGAGCAATTAGGAGTAAATGTAAGGGAAAAAATTGCTCCCTTCCAACCCGAACCCGGAGCATACAGTGCTGCGCATTAGGGAATAGTTCGGACTTGATATCATAACCGATTATTCGGACTCTATATTATTCAGGATTCCTCCTTGAAGCTTAATTTCTTGCGAATCCGAATTTTGTGTTCAGTAGCAATAACAATTGATCTCGCTTCTAACTCTTGATCGTAATTAGCTAAAACATCTTGCAGTAGAGAGAGTCTTTTGGAACGCGGGAGATTTTCTAACCGTAAAACTCCACAATGACGTTAATCTTGTAGCCATATCAGTTGTTCAAAATCAGAATCTGTGGTGATGATAATACGCTGTTCTCTTACAGCCCAATCCAAAATGTCACCATCACTCATACTGCGATCGACATCCCGAACGCAAGCAACATCCTATCCCAAATCTTTCAAAAAATCGGATAAAGAACCATTGGCATTGACATCGAGCAAAAATTTCATGATTTATGATGCTACTGATCGCTCCACTATTTCTTCGCTATTGATGAGACGATAGGCATAGAACAGAGCAGCATAAATATCAGCCATTTCCAGGTCAGGATAATCCTCTAAAATCTCTGGTATTGATGCCCCTTTTGCCAACAATTCTAAAATCATAGCCACGGAAATTCTCATTCCTCGAATAATGGGCTTACCGCCAAAAAACTGGCGATCAAATGTAATTCTTGAGAGCAGAGAATCATTCAGATCGGCCATTGGCTCTTACCTCCTTATCTATCAAGGGACTGAACTATGGTTCATAATAATCTACTTTTTCGGCAATCTCAACAATTTCTCGCCAATATCTTCGTGCAATAGCACATAGAAACAGGGAATCATAAATAAGGTTAACAGGGTGGCCAAAGATAAGCCTGAAAAGACAACTACGCCTAATGGCTGTAAAAATTCTCCCCCTTCTCCTGAACCTACAGCTAAGGGAAATAAACCTAAAACTGTGGTAATTGTGGTCATTAAAATCGGGCGTAATCGTTGGGGCGCAGCTCTGAGAATGGCGCTACGATAATCTAATCCCGATTCGGCGCGAATTTGATTGGCTAATTCAACCATAATAATGGCATTATTGACCACAATTCCCACTAATAAAACGCCACCGACTAATACGGTAGCCCCGATCGCCGTTTCCGTCAGGTACAATCCTAAAATTCCTCCGGCTAGAGCCAGGGGAACCGTGAGCATAATCACCAAGGGATCGATTAAAGAATTATACTGAACTGCCATGACCACAAACACCAGGAACGCCGCCAAACTGCCCAAAATAGCGATCGCCTCTTGCAGTTGTTGATTCGATTCGGCGGCAACCGACGGCAACACTCGCGCTCCTGGAGGGAGTTCTAGATTCTCTAAAGCTGCGTCAACTTCCGCTAGAGCATCACTTAAACTCGCCCCCTGATTCAAGTTTCCTACTAGAAAAAAGACAGATCGCCCATTCACGCGCTGAATCTCTGCCGGTGCTGTTCCCTTATCCAGACTCGCTATATCTTGTAGACGAATGGGACTATTATTTTGTGAAAACAGGGGCATTTGCCGGAGTTCATCAATCCTCTGTAACGCCTCTCGGTTGAGTTGTACGCGGATATCCACTAAACGATTACCCCGTTGTAGCCGGGTGGGAACGGTTCCTGAGATAGCCGTTTCCAACGTTGTCCCTAACTCTTGTGCAGTGACCCCAAAATCGGCCATTCTTTCCCAGTCGGGACGAATTTGGACTTCTAGTTGCGAGGGGTCAGCATCGGGGCGAAATCGGGCTAAGGTCACGTTTTCATCTAAGGCTTTCAGGACTTGGCGACCGGCTTGAGCAAGAATATCTGGGTCTTCAATCCCATCGGGGCCGAGAGATGTGGCGATCGCCACATCAATATCGCCGCGCACGGGGGAATTATTTAAAATTAACCCCCGCACTGCATCCGGAAATAAGCGTAGGCGAATATTAACGAGATTCAGTTGATTGAGTTCGCGTTGAACGTTTTCGACAAACGCCTGGACATTACTGCCCGGTTTGAGGGTAATGGTACTACTCGATCGCAGTAAATTTTCAATAGTGAGATTGGCAAACAGAAATCCGCCAGTGGTGGTAAAGGCATATTCGGTTTCCGGTTGTTCGACTAGAATGCGATCGACCGCTTCCATCACTTTCTGGTTGGTTTCTAGGTTGCTTCCAGGGGGAAATTGGGCAAATAAACGCGCTTGTCCGGTGTTGATTCTGGGAAGAATTTCTTGGGGAATGTCAGCAGCGAGGCGAACGCTACCATAACCGAGAATCAATACCGCTAACGCGATCGCCAGAATTCGGACTCGAATCACCCCTCTTAATATCCGTCCATAGCCCCCTGTAATCAACAAGAACTGCTGGTTAAACCAGCGTAAGGGGCCCCTTTTGTCTAAGCCGCTGGAGCGTCGCACGCGCAATAACCGGGAAGTGAGCATGGGAACCACGGTTAAGGACACAATCAGGGACGCGGCAACGGAAAAACTAATGGTGAGGATCAGTTCATTGAAGAGCAATGAGAAGAATCCCCCAATGAGTACGAAGGGTAAGACAGCAACCAGGTTAGTTGAAGTGGAGGCTAAGAGCGCAGATTCGAGTTGTGAGGCGGCTTTTTGCGCTTCCAGATAGGGAGAGGGGGGGATATCTAAGGTGTCCCCTTCGACTGCGCTCAGGGGACGCTCTGAGCGCAGTCGAAGAGCCTGATGTTGGCTAACCATGTTTTCCAGCATCACGATGGAGTTGTCTACGACAATACCCACCCCTAAAGCAAGTCCTCCCAAGCTGAAGACGTTGAGGGAGAGACCAAAGGCAAACATGAGGATAATGGCAGTGAGGGTTGCCAGGGGAATAGCGAGGATGACGATCAGGGTTTGTCGGAGGGAACCTAGGAATAGGAGAACGGCGATCGCCGCTAGACCCGATCCGGTTAATCCCGCAATCACCACATTGCGAATCGATTGGCGAATAAATCGGGATTCATCCAATGTCGAGGTCAAAATCATATCATCGGGAATAATGCCCCCAGAGCGCAGTTCCTCAATCCTGGCTTTCACTGCGTCAACGACTTGTACCGTATTGGCTTCTGGCTGTTTTTGCACACTCACTTTAACGGCTGGAATCCCATTCAGGGAAACCAATACCTGTTGTCGTTCTGTGCCATCAATCACTTGGGCAAAGTCCCGTAGATAGACTTGGCGAGATGAGGGAGAATCACTCAGTTCAAAGGAGAGATTGAGGATATCTTGGGCGTTTGCAAAGCGACCGATGGTACGGGTGAGGCTCTCGGTAGGGATATTTCGTAGTCGTCCTCCAGAACTGTCTAAATTGCGATCGCGCAAATTATCCAACACATCATTAATGGTTATGCCCAAACTCGTCATCCGTTTCAAGTCCAGATTCACCTGCACTTCCTCTTGCAGTCCTCCAGAGACATCTACCCCAGCAACTCCAGGGACTACGGTCAGTTCCCGCGCCAATTCTTGATCGCCAAATACCCGTAAATCTACCCCTTGTAATCCCTCAGAAGTCAGCGCAAATTCATACACCGGTAGTTGGGATGGGTCAAACTTAAAGATGCGCGGTGGCTCCAAGTCGTCTGGCAGTTGGTTAATCGTGCGATTCAGAGTCGCCGTAGCATCATTGAGAGCTTGGTCAATATCACTACCAGGGTTGAAGTAGAGATTGAGGGAAACCCGACCTTCACGAGTTTCTGAAAACACTTGCACGACCCCTTCAGTGGCAGCTAATCCTTCTTCTAGGGGCCGAGTTACCTCATCTACCGCTACTTGAGGAGCCAGACCAGGAGTATCAACGCGCACCCCAATCCGGGGATAGGTAATGGCAGGGAGGAGGTCAACCGGGAGTTGACTAAGGGCAAAGAAACCGACAACAATAACCGCGATGGTTAACATCAGGGTTCCGATATGCCGACGAATGGCGATCGCGCTTAAACTTAAGTTGGCTCGGCTCATAAGATCAATTAAAAATTAAAAATTTTCATGTCGGCGACAGCCGAAAAAATTAAAAATTGGTTTGGCTTGCGGGCAAAGATTTTCTCTTGATTGTATCGGTTTTGTCGAGAATCGGGGAACCTTGGCCTAGCGTAAAGCAAAGATTGTGCTAAGACAATAGATATACCCATACTGTAACTCAGGATGAATAAAGAACAGGTACTGGCAACCTTAGCCAATCATCGGCAAGAACTAGAGGCATTGGGAGTCAAGTCTCTTGATTTATTTGGCTCAGTCGCTAGAGACGAAGCACGACCTGATAGCGATATTGACTTTCTCGTAGACTTTTCTATAGAAGCGAGTTTGTTTGACTTATTTCGCCTGCAACACTATCTAGAAGATCTGTTTGGTTGTGATATAGACTTAGGCACAGAAGATGCCTTGAGAGAACATTTGCGAGAACCAGTTCTCCAGGAGGTGATTCGTGCCTTCTAGAGCATGGCCACTACGGATACAAGATATTCTAGATGCGATCGCCCGCATTCAACAAGCAACTGCGGGCATGAGTTATGAGCAGTTTGAAGACATGGAAGATCTTGTTTTACACGGAATTCTTTACAATTTTGTGATAATTGGTGAGGCTTCAATCAACGTTAACGATAGCATCAAGTCTCGCTATCCTCAAATTCCCTGGCGTTTAATGGGGGATATGAGAAATGTGATGACTCACGAATACTTTCGAGTCAAGCAAAGGTTAGTCTGGAATACAATTGAAAATCACTTACCTGCTGTAGTTCCCATGCTAGAGACACTATTGCAGCAAGAGATGGGAGAAGAATAGATTTTAGGTTAGGTGCTAGAAAGATGAATGTGTTGAAGTTAGGGATGCAGAAATTTTCCAGTTTCTGGAGTCTAGATGGCGCAGTAAAATCGCTCTTATTGCAGGCTCTGTTCTGGTTACCTGTGGTTACCCTTTCCCTAAAATGGTGGGGATTTAAGTCCACTCAAACCCGTTTATTCCAATTCTTCCCATTAACAGAGAATGTGGAAACTGAGGATAATCTAGTCTATCGCGTCATACAAGTGAATCAGGCTGTACGATTAGCCGCTAAGTATTGTCAACCTTGGGCAAAATGCTTGCAACAGTCCCTCGTCCTCTGGAGTTTATTACGTCACCAGGGAATTGAGAGTCAATTACGCATTGGAGTACAGCAGCAACAGGGAGAATTCGCCGCCCATGCTTGGGTGGAATGGCAAGATTGGGCAATCAATGATACTCAAGATGTGCGCGATCGCTATGGAGTGATGGTTCTTCCCTAGGGCAGGCGATCGGTCTTTGGGATGTTATATCATTTCTCCTGAACTGTTTTACTCCTCGTGGTTTACACTCAAATCAGTCTTTGTTAGCCTCGATAGCGCACGGGAATGTTCGTCTCTTGCTCGATTTCTTCGGCAAACGCTTGCAAGACTTCCTGCTCCACACATTTGAAGCGTTTCACCTCATAAGACCGTTCATCATAATGATTTCCCCGGCCATCTAATTGCCGTTTGACCGGTTTTGGACGAGACGGAGTATTGAGTTGAATTTCTACGGGAGATAAGGCTTTCATCATCTCGATATACTGATGGCGAGTTTCTGCATCCCAAAGAGTCAAAATCATGGTTTGTACGCCAATTTCACCGGCATACTGTTGGCGAAAGTCGAGCATTCCTTGCCACATTTGCTCTAAATTCAAGCTGTCTACGGGACGATTGACTCGGTTGAGGGGTTTAGCGGTAACAGCATCTAGTTTAAGGGAAAGGCGATCGCAATATCGTAAATCTGCTTGTACCTGCGGATCATCCAACAGCGTACCATTAGTTAATACCAGCGTCGGTCTTTGGGTCATTTCCTGAATCCCTTGCAAAATTTCCCCTAAATTTAACGCTAATGTCGGTTCACCACTACCACTGAGCGTCACAACATCCACATCCCAAGGTGCAAACTCCTGTAAATCCCCCAAAATCATTTCTGTAGGTACATAAATATCTCGCTTTTGCGTCACAATCTCAATCTCTCCCAACTGACAATAGACGCAATTAAATGAACAAACCGAAGTTTGACCAATCGGGTCTATGCCTAGCGATCGCCCATAACGCCAAGAAACCACCGGTCCATACACACTCTTAAATTCCGTCGTTGTCGTTACCATTTCCTTCATCTCCATCTATGCTCAACAAACACGCTTCCCCCTCTATTGTGACGGAAACCTGAAAAAAGCCCACTCGATCATTAAAACGCCCCCTGTCCCAGTCAGCTCCCTGAGCGGAGTCGAAGGGAGCATCCCCATCTCCCCATCACCGCTCCACCGCAGGAGGAGTAAACCGAATCTCAATCCGTCTGCGACTGGGATTATCCCCACCATTCGTCGGCGAAAAATTCCCTGAAACCCCATACAATTGAGCCGCAGAATACGCCTTAAACTGTAACCCCATCGATCGCAAACGGGGATTACTTTGCAACACCTTCACCACCGCAACCGCACGCATCAACCCTAAATCGGCATTCGATCCCGGATTCAACCGAGAAACCGACGCACTTCCTTCCACCACATCCTCTAAAACTCGGTCTAAATTACTCGCACTGCCACTATTTTCTTGACCATCCGTATGACCAATCACCTCCACCACATAGCCCTGATAATTTTGGGCAAAACTTTCAATTTGCGTTACCAAATCCTCTAAAATGTACTGTTGGAAATCTGGCGCAAGTTCTGCACTACCAGACGGAAAACTTCTCGATTGCGACTCCCGTAAAACAATCACCGGAGGCGATTTTAACCGTTCAATTTCCCCTTGCAGTTTTTGCACCACATTTTCCCGTCGTTGCAATTGATCTTGCAGGTTCGCAACTTGACCTTCTAACCCTTGTACTGCACTGGTTCGGCTATCTAACTCTAACTGCAAATTCGCTAATTGGGACTCTAATTCTTGGGAACGGGTAACATTGGCATCAGAAACTGACTTCAGAAAGAATGATTTAATTAACGCTAAGAGCAAAAATAACGTTAAGATCATAAAGGCATTGGACATCAAATCCGTAAATGCTGTCCAAATTTTCAGATCTTCTTGAGTCGTTATATTGCGATATTTACGACGAGTCATAATATAGAGCGCTTGGCGCTGGTAATGGGTACAACCAAATTTATCCTATTGCCTATTGCCTATTCCCTGTACTTTCTAAAGCGCGGCGCAGTCTCAGCAGCTCGGTCTGCGTTTCTTTCATTTGTTGAATATTATCTTGAATCTGTGCTGAAGTCGTCACCTGAGTGCCAAAATTTTCCAATCCTTGTTGAATAACACGAGTCACTTGATTTAAAGCAATGACCACTTGTTTCAGTTCCGCTTGCAACTCATCTAAATCTTCCGCTTTCGCAATCGTGCGTCGTTGCAGTTGATCCACTGCTTTTACCGCCATTTCAAATCCCTGAGTTCCGGTTTGTAATCGAGCCATCATATTCTGAATAGATTGCTGACTCTGTTGTTGGCTTTCCAGTACTTTTAGGGACGTAGAATAGCTTTGGCTCATTTGATCGCCAAATTTTGCTAATCGTTTGCTATAACTTTGTAATTCTAAGGCAGCAATTTCAATGGTTTGTACAGAAGTGGTTAAACTGTTAATGGATTGATCAAAACTGTGCTGAAGCGCTCCTAAAGTGTTCGTAGCTGCGGTGAGACTTTGAGGGAACGGACTGTTTTCTAATCGTTGAGCGACGATTAAGAAGCGATCGGCCGATTGCTTAAATTCTTCGGTACTTTGACTAATGGTTAACGTAGATTCCGTTAAGCGACTATAAACTTTTTCTGCCAGTTCTGTGGCACGATGATTTTCAATCGCCAACTCTTCCATTTTTTCTTTGAGGGCTAATTCTACAGAAGCACTCACCATTTGACCAAATCGGTTAAGAAATCCTTCAAAAGAGTGATTCATTCCTTGAATGATGCGGTCAAATCGGGTATTGTTTTCTAAGGTTTGCAGATAAACATTATCGAGATAGTCTTCAAGGGAATCAACAAATTTGGTTTTGGCGATCGCGGTATTAAACAGTCCATTGACGACGGTTAAGACGGCGCTAAACAAAATGGAGACTAGGCTAGTAAAAAAGGCAATTCCCATGCCTTGTAAGGGTTGTTGCAGAGCTTCCAGTAAGCTGTTAATATCAATGGCCGTGGTATTACTGATGGTTTCACTTAAAGCCGTCAGATTTAAGGTAATCCCAATAAATGTTCCCAGCAAACCAACAGATAATAACAAGTTGGGTAAAATTCGCCCTAAATATTCAATTTGATCGCAGGATAAAAACAGAATTTGCTCTTGACTATATACTTGGTCAATCAGCGCTCCAGTATTGACGTGTTCTAACCGAGCAATCGATTCTGCATACCGTTGTTCTACATATTCAATAATTTCTGGTTTACGGTTGAGAGGTTGCCAGTGAATCAGTCGCCGAACTTTTTGGGCAAGAACGGTAAGATGGAGATGGAGTGCCATCCTTAAGAGAATTGCACCTAGAGAAGGAAGGATCACTAGGGCAATGGTAAAGATGATCAGGTACGGAGGAATCACAGACATAGTAATGAATAATTCAAAAATATAGTTATTTCAAATGACAATAACACCTTATATTATAATTTTATTGCTCTCCAATCTCTTGCTTCAGAAAAAAGACTCAAATGTTTAATGTCTTTAGTGGAAATTACCACATAATGCCCAGGATATTCTTCTTTTAATATTTTGTAGTGAGCGGCAATAATTAGATCGATATCTAGGGCTTCGCGAGGCGCTGTCGGCTATCCTTGAGACTGAGCCTTTGACCCAATTTTTACTGCTCTGTATAACACACACATCTAAAGCACACCTAAGATAGAACTATTTATAAAAACTATCATCTAATTTCCATTATTCTCAGAAAATAGCTTTTGTCCAACAGGACGATGATTATTGATGGTTTGATAAACACATCACCAAAATTCTAAACCTTTCTTAGTTGTTTCCTTTCGACGATTCCGAGCCATCATCGCTTTAAGACTTTCCATCGCTTTTTGATTTTTGATCATTTGCTCTTCTCGATTCCATTCAGAACCTGAGCTTACATTGCTGATGTACTGTTCTTCTTTTGCTATTGAATTTAGATTCTCCATTGTACCTCTTTCAGTTGACTGAACAGGCGATGCTTATAGTATATAAAAGTATTCTCAGGATTAGTGAGTTTAATCCTGAGATCCTCAAAAAACAACGACGATAACGGGTTTAATCGGGTTCCAATCGCCCCTAACAATGCTTATCGAGTTGTTGACGTAAATAAGGCGTATTGCTTAACAGATCGCTTTGTTCCAGGGTTTGTTGTTCTTTGGCGGACATCCACTTGAGTTGCACTTCTTGTTGTTCGGCTTCTCGATCGCCTAAAATCAGACAGGCGATCGCGCCACTTTTGTCGCCACGAGCTATTTGTTTTTTCAACGCTGCGCCACTCAGGTCTAGTTCCACAGAAAATCCAGCTTCGCGCAACCCCTGAGCTAGTTTCAAGGATTGGCGCTGGGCTAGTTCTCCCTTAGAAATCAGGTAAAAATCTAGGGTAGATTCTGGAACTTGAGCCAGTTTTTCCACCAAGATCATTAATCGCTCTAATCCCATAGCCCAACCGACTGCTGGGGTCTCTTTGCCGCCTAATTCCGTGACCAATCCGTCATAGCGTCCGCCTCCACAAACAGTGGCTTGGGCCCCTAAATCGTCGGATTGAATCTCAAAGGCGGTATGGGTATAGTAATCGAGTCCTCGGACGAGACGAGGATTAATGTCATAGTCAATGCCTAAATCAGCCAGTAGGGTTTGCACCTGCCCAAAATGATTGCGGGAGAAGTCCCCCAAATACTCCAATAAACTGGGCGCATCTTGGACAATTTCTTGGGTGCGCTTGTCCTTACTGTCTAAAATCCGCAGAGGGTTGCGGTTTAAACGATCTTGGGAATCTGCATCCAGCTCTTCTTTATAGGGCGTAAGATAATCAACCAGGGCTTGACGATATTGAACGCGGTCTTCCCGGTTGCCGACAGAATTGAGGTCTAATTTGAGGGACTTTAGACCCAAAGATTTAAGGATTTGGGTGGCAATGGCAATTACCTCAGCATCTGCCCTTGGATCGGCACTGCCAATAGCCTCCAAACCCAATTGATGAAACTGCCTCTGTCGTCCAGCCTGTGGCCGTTCATACCGGAACATGGGCCCGATATACCAAAGACGCTGAAGGCCTTTCGAGCTGAGATTATGCTCAATATAGGATCTCACCACTCCTGCCGTATTTTCGGGTCTCAGGGTAATTGAGCGATCGCCGCGATCCGTAAAGGTATACATTTCCTTGCCTACCACGTCCGTCGCTTCCCCAATTCCCCTGGCAAACAATTCCGTTTGCTCAAAAACGGGCGTGCGAATCTCCTGATATCTAGCCTGAGCCAGAACTTTCCGGGCGATTGCTTCCACCCACTGCCATCTGGCTACCTCATCCGGCAGAATATCGCGGGTTCCTCGTATACCTTGCAGTTGTGCCATTAGTTTTCGTCAATTGATTTCCAGACACCATAGCGATCGCTATAGTACGCCAAAATTTGATCGATACGGGCCAAATCCTCAGCTCCGAGATCTTCCGGGTATTCGAGCCACATACTTCCAACCTGGCTTAAATAATAATTAAACTCCGAGCTAGATTGGGAATACAGCCCCGTATTCACACCATCAATTTGACGTAAATGGGCTGCAACTTCACGGTATACCGCTAGGGGCAACTTCGGCCAACTCAGGTTTCTGCGTTTCTGATTTACAGCCGAATCCAGGATAGATGCAGATTGGGGTTTCATAGGCAAAGATGACATTTATACGTCTTCGGATTGTGTCGGATCAGCAGGTAAAATGCAACAATTGACCTCATCTATGCATACTTTACCCCATTTCATTGCCCATCGAACTAATTCCACCCGATTATCAGTCTTGGTCTTTTTGAGGATATTGCTAATATGATTATCTACCGTGCGCTTACTGATTTCGAGTTTTTCGGCAATATCCTGGTTGGCTAATCCCATGGCCACCAGTTCTACCACCTGAATTTCACGGTCGGAGAGGGATATGGATTTCATTGGTTCGCTAACAGTCATAGTGATTATGGATCTCTACTAAGGGAAAGCATATTGGCTTTAGTATATCTACTTAAACTATAACTTAGATTCTATCTTTGCTATTGTGATCTTGATTGATGATTAAGCTGAACCATTTTTGATGGTTTGCCCAGCAACAGAAAAATCTTCATCAGTCCGATCGCTAGAACTAGCTTATGATCCCCGCTAGAGGAAAAATCCTCCTGGTGATAATAACCGGGAATAGTAGTACACTGAGGGTTCTAGGCTTACGGCAAAATTTTCTATGAATACAGCTCAGGTTCTGTGCTTAGGTGAACTTTTATTCGATTGTCTGGCTGACAAAGCTGGACTGCCCTACGATCAAGTTAAGTCCTGGACTCCATATCCAGGCGGCGCTCCTGCTAATGTAGCGTGTAGGTTAGTCAAGTTGGGTACGCCATCAGCGTTTATTGGGAGTGTTGGATCGGATGAGGCGGGAGATAGCTTGGTGAATTTTCTCCAAGAACAGCAGGTTGATATCCAAGGCATTCAACGACATGCTAGTGCCCCCACCCGACAGGTTTATGTAATTCATTCCTATAATGGCGATCGCTATTTTGCGGGCTTTGGAGAGACAGATACAACCGCCTTCGCGGATGCCTATCTTGATTCTGCCCTGCTCCCTATAGATTTATTTAGAGACGCTCAATATCTAGTCCTGGGAACCCTAGAGCTGGCTTATCCCCAAACCCAGGAAGCGATCCATAAAGCGTTAGAGATTGCTAATCAATATCACCTGAAACTGGTCGTCGATGTGAATTGGCGACCACTTTTTTGGCCCGATCCCGAGCAAGCCAAACCCTTAATTTATGATTTATTAGCTCAAGTAGACTTTGTAAAAGTTAGCGATCGAGAAGCCGAGTTTTTATTGGATATGACCGATCCATTGGCTATCCGAGACCGATTTCCTGATTTAGAGGGTGTGGTGGTTACCGGAGGAGAAAAACCGATCCATTATGCGATCGGAGAAGGAGAAGGAAGTGTACCCGCTTTTGCCGTATCGGTAAAGGATACAATAGGAGCAGGAGATGGATTTGTAGCAGGTTTGATTCATCAACTCAATCGATACCAGATTTCCAGCTTGCAAGATCCCCAGAAGGTCAAGGAAATTGTTACCTATGCAGCAGCCGTTGGCGCTCTAACCACTGTTGAACCTGGAGCGATAGCGCCTGAGCCGACGGCTAAACAGGTACAAACTTTTCTCCAAGAACAGGGGATTACCACGGACTATTTATCTTGAGATTCTTCTGTGCGAATTCTAATCCCTGACTTGAGATATTCGCCGATCGCCTCTCCCAGTTTTTCTTCTGGGGTTTTCTTCTTCTGCGGTTTCTCAACTAAGGTTTCTTGTGTCCAGAAAAAGACAATAATAGCAAAAAGGGCGATCGGCCAGAACATGGAACTACCTCCTCTTGAGTAGAAAAAATCCCATCCGAGGAGGATGGGATTTCAGAGCATTAACAAGGGTCTCTATAGGGAGCTCAGAAAAAAGACGGCCATTTTATGCAAAATTGGGGAAATCGTTACAAAACTTATAGGAAAGGGCAATAGGGAACCTTCCCGTGCCTCCGTCTTCCCCCATGCTCCCCACTACTGGACTGTTTCACCTAAAATGGTGCATTAGATTTGGTTTGTAGTGAGGGATTTATCCCTCTCCAGCTAGGCTTTTAAGCACTCTTCGTGCTTACACCAAACAAAGCCCTATTTTGTTGCAATTCAGGCAAGAGGCGGTATTCTGAATGAGAAGAGCAAGATTGGGAGATCTAACAATGAATCGCTTCCTGTGGATGAGTACCATCAGCATTTCTTTACTCTGGACAGTGGGCTGTAGTGGGCCCAAGGTATCCCAAGAGGATGCTGTAATCGAGTCAGAAGTTGCTATTACTCCTCCTCCTTCTCCCCAGGTTACGCCCAAACAGAAGAGCCAAATCTTAGCCCAAATTCCCCAATTAACCCCTTCAACCTCGGCTGAGGAACGGTTAGCACAACTCAAAGAAGGACAGCGGGACCCCTTCAGCCCCTTAGACACCCATCCTATTGTGACTCCGGGTCAGATTACGGTAACACAAGCCCCACCGACTCCAACCCCAGAAGTGACAGTCAAACCCAACCCAGCCCCCTCCCCGGTTCAACCCTTACCCGTTATTCCTTTACCGGCTCCAAACCCAATTCCATCCCCCCAATTGCCGACGGTACAACCCAATCCCAGCGTCCAAGCAATTCCCCAAACGATTGAAGTCGCTCAAGTGCAGCCTATCCCAACTCCGAGTCCTGTAACACCATCGGGAGCAGAAGCTGTAAAAGTAACAGGAGTGGCAGAGCTGCCGGATGGAATGCGGGCAATTCTTAAGGCTCCTGATGAACCGACCTCTCGCTATGTGGTGGCTGGAGAATCCTTATCGAATGGCACAATACGAGTGAAACGAATTGAAATTGCATCTAGTGGTAATCCCATTGTGGTCTTAGAAGAAAATGGTAAGGAATTTATCAAAACTATCAGCGATCGCCCGTAATTACCCAGACTCAAACTCCATAAATATCTAGAATTACCCATTACTGATATCAAATCTTTAGAAGATTGTCACGACAAAAACTGACCCCCTAGTTAACCAGAAAAAGCCAAAAAATTTTAATTGCCATGCTCAATACCCATGACACCTACACCTGTCCTCTGTGTCGCCATGGAAGGATTTCTGCACTGACGTTGATGGATGCCTTTGCCTGTAACTTTTGCCGTCATATCTTTAGTGCAAATCTGCAACAGCAAACCCTTCAGTTGGCAGATGGCGATCGCCCCTTTTCCTGGTACTGGACGGGTCAAAATTGGATTAACGTTGCAATGATGCGATCGGGCGATCAATCCCAAATTCTCTGGCTGTTAAGTGTTCCCCTAATCCTCTTACCTCCCATTCTAATTGGATTAGGCTCTTATATCTTCCCCCCCGATCCCGAAAGTAGCGGCGCATGGTTTCCCTTGTTTTGGACTGGGCTAACCTTCTTTACCCATCTATTCCTGGTGGCTTGGCTCATGTTTGAATATTATCAATGGCCATTTTTTCAAGCTGTAATTATCCGTTTCCAACAGCGTCTAAATACCAGGTAGGGTGGGCAGAATCGGGTTATATACGTTGAATTCTATCGCTTATTCTCCTGCCCACCTACGATAATTTCCCACCTGAACTACAAAAATTTTTAATTGAAATGTATACTCGTTTTCTCTCTGCTGCTCTTCTGAGTCTCGCCCCTAGCCTAGCTCTTAGCCTTCCCAGTCTTGCCAACCCAGTAATTGACCGCATTGCCTCAGAAATTACGGTTCGCATCGAAGGCCCCCAGGGAGGAAGCGGTGTAATTTTCGCTACTGAAAATCAGGTTTATTATGTGGTCACCAATGCCCATGTGGTGGATCAACCGGAAGACTATACCATTATTACTCCCGATGGCGATCGCTATCAGGTAGGGCCGTCCCATCGGTTGCGAATGCCTGGAGAAGATATTGCCGTGCTGGCCTTCTATAGTGAAATGACCTATCGCACCGCAGACATCGGTAACCCGCAAGCAGTAGAAGTAGGAACTCTAGCTTATGTAGCCGGTTGGCCACGGTCTGGGGGATCGGTTCGTCAACGGATTTTTGTGAATACCGAAGGGGAATTTGTGCAATTGCTACAAGGGGTGGATCAAACACAATTACCATTAAATTATACCAATGTGGTGCGGGTGGGCATGAGTGGCGGCCCGGTTTTAAATCAACGAGGGGAAGTGATTGGTATTAACCGGTTGGTTCAATTAGTCGAAGATACGGATCAAGTAGTGGCCACAGGGATTAAACTGGATAAAGTTTTAACCTGGTGGGAGAGCGCGGAAAAACCGACTCCGACAGCATCTGATTCTAGGGCAGTGCTGAGTGAAACCCCAGCTCCAGCGACTGAAGCTATTGTTGCAGGAGGATATCAGTTAAGCCAAACGCTACAACGGGAGGGGGGATTTTTAGGTGCAGTAGCGATCGCCTCGTTAGGGGATGCACTCCTGGTCAGTGGCCATAGTGATGGGGCGATCATTCTCTGGAATTTAACCACTGGAGAGCTAATTAACACCTTAACAGGTCATCAAAAAGCCATCAATGCTTTGGCGATCGCCCCTGATGGTAAAACCCTCATCAGTGGCAGTGAAGACCGCACCATTAAGCTCTGGGATCTCCAATCTGGAGAGCTACAAAAAAACCTAACCGGTCATCGAGATGCCGTTTCTGCTTTAGCCATAACGCCCGATGGTCAAACCCTTGTTTCTGGAGGATGGGATCAACAGATTCTCATTTGGAATTTGAACACCTATGAAACCATAGAAACCCTTCCCGGTCATCAAGGATTAATTAGTTCCTTAGCCATTTCTCCCAATGGCAAATGGTTGATTAGTGGCTCCCAAGATACCACCATTCGTGTATGGGAGTTGCCCACATTCAAGTTAGTCAATATTCTTGAAAACCATCGTTTATCTGTTCTCGCTCTAGCCATTAGTGCCAATAGTCAAACCCTCGCTAGTGCAGGGGGAGAAGGAGACATCAGTATCTGGAATTTAGCCACAGGGGAATTACAACGAACCCTCAAAGGTCATACCGATGGTGTTTGGTCTTTAGCGCTCAAAGAAGATAACCAAACCCTCATTAGTGGCAGTTGGGATAAGACAATTCGGTTTTGGAATGTACAGACCGGTCAGTTACAATCCACCGTAAAGAAACATTCAGATTATGTCATTTCTCTCGGTCTGAGTGCCAACGATCAAAGACTCATTTCTGGAGGTTTAAATAATGAGATATTGATTTGGCAACGCCAGCCAAATTAATTACCGCGCTTCACGTGGTAATGGGTAATTGCTACAAGTCATGATATCTTAATTGGACAGTCAGTGAGTTAGTTAAATCTGATGTTTGATTTTTGGCTAAAAACCAGTGGAACCTGGATGAATGTAGCAACCGTATTGGTGGGAACTGGGTTAGGGTTACTGCTGAAAAATCAATTGCCCCAACGCATTCAATCCACGATTACTCAAGGTATGGGATTGATTACCCTGTATCTGGGGATGAGTATGGCTGGAAGTTTAACTCAAGCGCAAGCGGGACAGGTTGATGGGGTTGTGCTAGCGGTGCTTAGTTTAACTTCGGGTGGCTTATTGGGAGAATGGTGGCAACTTGAAGAGCGACTCAATGCCATTGGTTCCCAACTCAAGATTTGGTTTCGCGGAGGGGGACGGTTTACAGAAGGGTTTGTTACAGCTAGTTTACTCTTTTGTGTCGGTCCTTTAGCGTTGATTGGATCGATTAATAATGGACTCACGGGTGACGATAGCTTGCTGGCGCTCAAAGCAACGATGGATGGGTTAATCTCGATTGCGCTCACCGGAAGTTATGGGATTGGAGTAGGGTTTTCCATCATCACCATCCTCATCTTTCAAGGGGGCATTTCCTTACTAGCGGGTAGCCTGACTCAAATCTTACCTGACCCAAGCAACGACCCGCGAATTTTCCTGGTGACTGGAGTCGGCGGAATTATCATGTTAGGCTTAGGCTTGAATTTGCTCAATATTGGTAAACTGCGAATTGCATCATTTTTGCCTGCACTGGCGTTAGCACCGTTAATTTATGCGATCGCGCAAGCAATGCAGAGCCTTATCGCGTCTTAGTTTACCCCCTAATCTAGCCAATACTATCCTTTCAAAGCATTCTATGCAAAGGAGTTATTCATGAAAATTAGCACAACCACGGGATTAGTTGGGTTTTTATTAACCCTATCCACATTAAGTGCTTTACCGGCTCAGAGTACAGGAAATTTATCCTCATCTTCCAGCACGTCCCCTAACCTGGAAAAGCGCTTAAATCGATTAACGGATACTTTACGAAATCGGGAACAACAGTTAGAAACAAACTCGTTATCTTCTGCTCTCGACTATCCTCAAGATCTTGCCCAGTTTCGCAATAGTTTCCGCAATGGGGGCAATTTCCGCAATACTGGCCGATGGCGTAACGGGTGGCGTGACGGTGGTGGTTTTGTTAACTTCCGTAAGCGATAGACCTCTCGAATAAGTAAGTATAAAATGAATAGTAATACAGTAATCTTGTATTCTTATACCTATTCCCTGACTTCTGCAAGAAGTCTAATCTTTACCCAGAGGAGAGTATGAAAGTCACAACAACCACTGGATTAGTCGGGTTTTTGTTAGCGTTATCCACGTTAAGTGCTTCACCAGCCAATGCTACCGGTAATTTAGCTGAATTCTCTAGCGCTAACGTTGATCTCGAACAGCGATTAAACCGATTAACCGAAACTTTACAAAATAGAGAACACCAACTGGATTTAGAAAGCAATCCCCTGTCATCTGAGACACAACGGAGCCAAGATCTGGCACAATTTCGTAATGTTTTCCGCAATGGTGGATGGCGCAATGGGGGCAGTTTCCGTAATGGTGGATGGCGCAATGGGGGTAGTTTCCGTAATGGTGGATGGCGTAACGGGGGTAGTTTCCGCAATGGCGGATGGCGCAATGGATGGCGTGATGGCGGCGGTTTTGTTAATTTCCGTAAGCGGTAATCTGTTCAAGGGGTGCATTACTGATGCACCCTACAGCTATATGTGATGGAGAAGATGGGGATATTTATGTGATGGAGAAGATGGGGATATTTAGATGACAGAACGAGCAGAATGGGAGAAGCAGCGAATTGTAGATCATTAATCTGATGGGAGAGAAAAGATGGAGCCTCTTGCTTTAATTATGGCAGCGTTAGTGGCTAGTACAGCGAAGGCGGCGGTGATGTTGCACCCGATACTTATCAAGGGCTGAAGGCGTTGATTAAGCGCAAGTTTGCTGGGGCACTAAAGGCGGAAATAGTGTTAGAAGAACATGAGCGCGATCCGGAAATTTACGAAGCACCTTTAAAGAAAAAGTTACTCGAAGCAGGAGCAGATTGGGATCGGGAAATTCTAGCGACTGCTCAGAAATTGCTGGATGAAATGGAGTCGAAAGAGTCAACCCCTGGCAGTTTCCATACTATAGCAGAGAAAGGGAGAGTTAGGACATTTTTTATTGCGATTCGTGCCTATTGCCTATTGCCTCAAACCATAACCTCAGTGTCCTAATCAACTCTTTCACTGCTATACCTTTCAAGGAGAGGTTAAAGGGGGGCAAGTTGGACACCCAGTATAGTTGCCCCTTTCCCAAACGGGGTTTAATCCCTGGGCAATTGCACATAACCCCAACGGCCTCCTGTCATCACGGAGCGCTGAGGATAATTCGCGGGACGATTTGTACCCGCCACCTCCGTTGTCCACCGTCCTCCAAGATTCACAAACGCTAAACCATCACCAACGCCAGCAATGTTGACAAATTCTAGGGGAAGAATAAAATTAGCTTGGCGATCTTGTAGAGCGGCGCGATCGCCAATTCGCACAAGTGCTAACCCATTGGCAAACGGTTCTATCGGCTGAACTTGGGCAAATTCTGGCACATGATATCCCCCTTCAATCATCCAGGTTCCTTGGGGATTAATATAGCCTCAAGTGCTTTCTCCCTGAACGCCTGCAAGACCTTCAGAAAACCGTTGAGCCTGCTGAAATTGGGGTGCAATGACCATTGTTCCAGAAAGGTCAATATATCCCCAAAGTCCATTCATTTTAACGGCCGCCAGCCCTTCAGAAAAGGCTTGTACTTCCTCATAAACCGGTTCGATGACAATTTTGCCATTTTTGTCGATAAAGCCGTAACGAGGCTTTCCTGGATCGATTTTCTGGACAATCCAGGCTCTTCCCTCCGAGAAGGAAGAGACTTCATCCGGTTGGGGATCGATGACATAAGCTCCAGTGCGATTGACAAAACCATACCCCCCGCGCTCTCGCAGTTTAACTAACGCTAACCCATCGGAAAATTGCTCAATCAAGTGGTCAATTTCAAACATCAATTCCCCTTCCCGGTTATAAATGGCGGTGCAGGGATAGCTGCGACCCAGACGGACTAAACCCTCGGAAAATTCCGGAATATAGCCATTTTGTTCCAGCATAACTTGACCCTCTGGAGTAATGACTTGCCAGAGACTGCCGATTCTGACTCTCGCAAGACCCTGTTGAAAAATACTGGCATAATCATATTGAGCGGGGATAATAATTTCGCCTTCGGGGTTCATATAACCCATTTTGAAATTGGGGCCGAGAAACACAGCTAACCCTTCAGAAAATTGACTGATTCCACCCAGTTCTGGGGGCAGGTCAAAAGGGTCTTCACCAACAGCGAGATAGGCTTGAGGCAGGGTGCGAGAAATGTTGAGAACTTGGCAAAAAGAAGCCGCTATTTCTCCTCTAGTCGCGGGTACAGTGGGGCGCAGTTGTCGCACTTGGGGATAGTTTAAAATGAGTCTACCAATCGTAGCATTGGCGATCGCCCCTTTTGCATAGTTAGGAATTTGTTCGACATCATCAAACACCTCATTCAGAAAGGCTTCCGTCTCTTCTGGTGCAGTAAAGTCGCTGGCACTTTGCAGGACAACAAAGGCCTCGGTGCGGGTAATGGGTTGGTTGGGGCGAAATGTGCGATCGGGATATCCGCTAAAAAATTGGAGTTCATAGGAGCGTTTAATGGACTGATATGCCCAATGGGATGACGGCACATCCTTAAACGTAATCCCTTCCCGCTCAGAGAAAGAATGGGTGCGAAAGGCATTGATCATCATCGTGGCGAACTCTGCCCTCGTGATCGAGGCGTTCGGGCGAAATGTGCCATCGGGATACCCCACCCATCCCCGTCCAGAGGAAAGCCGTTGAATGCACTCAGAAGCCCAGTAATTTTGGGTATCGGGAAACGCAGATACGGGCGATCCAGAAATGAGATAACCCAAAGTGGCGATCGTCCAAGATGCTCTGAGTAGCAATGCTCTGCGTCAGGAAACGACTCTCAAGCGCAGTCTTCGACAGAAGCAGAAACGGGCAGCCATGAATCATGATTATATGTTCTCTATCCTCAGTTCCTTTTGTCAAGGGTGATTGAGATGCTCTTACCCTGGATCCTGTTCGCTTAAATGCAAACGATAAAAACCCGGCCATTGAAACCCTTGCTCTCGTGCTTCCTTCCACACTCGTTCAAAACGCTCTGGATTAAAACTCCAGTCAGAAAATGGAATCCCTTTATGAATGAAAGATCGGGCTATCCAAAGGTCGATTAATTTGTCATAGGCATCAGGATCTAATCCCCATGGACGTTCATCCGGCCAGACTAAAGAATCTCTCATAATATCATAGTCAGGTTTAAGTGTTGGATCGTAAACCAGAGCTTCAATTAACTCTAAGTTTTACCACAACCTCTGAGGCAATGAATGCGCCAAAAAGAGGTATGGTAGGGCTGTCGGATATAAGTTTTCAAGGCTTTATGACAGAACAGACGCAACTGTACGAAGGGAAAGCGAAAATAGTCTATACCACTGATTATGCAGATATCCTTCTGACTTACTTTAAGGATGATGCGACGGCGTTTAATGCCCAAAAACGAGGCACGATCGCGGGTAAGGGACAGATTAATTGTGCCATTTCCCGTCATTTATTCCAAATGCTTGAAGCGCAGGGTATTCCCACCCACTATATTGACTGTCCTTCGGAGCGGGAAATGCGGGTGAAAGCAGTCACCATCGTGCCGATTGAGGTCATTGTGCGTAATCGGGCTGCGGGGAGTCTGTGCAAACAAACCGGTTTGGCTTTGGGAACCGAAATCGATCCGCCTATAGTAGAATACTGCTACAAGAAGGATAGTTTGGGCGATCCTCTGCTGACCCGCGATCGCCTCCTGCTGTTGCAACTCGCTACACCCGAAGAACTCGACCAAATTCGGCAAATGTCCCTGGACATCAATCGCCACCTGAGTGCCTTTTTCCGGGAGTGCGGCATTATCTTAGTTGATTTTAAGCTGGAATTCGGGCGCGATCGCCAAAATAACCTCATCCTAGCCGACGAAATTAGCCCAGACACCTGTCGGTTATGGAAACAGGACGAAAGTGACCCGCAAGCGCGTATCCTAGATAAAGACCGCTTTAGACAAGATTTAGGCAATGTTGAATCAGCCTATGAGCAAGTACTAGAGAGAGTTTTAGGCCAGGCAAAATGAAAATACTGCTTAAGAAGTGTTAAGTTAAGGGGTTGATTGGGTTTTTTGGCTGGAGTCGTAGGATTTTCCCAATCCCGATACCTAACTCAACAGCCCAATCAACTCTTCAATGTGGTGTGTGGAAGTTTACGGAACGTGAAAACAATGCGCTTGTCTCCTGTCTGGTTAACTCTGTTAACAAGTTCGGCAACACTCGGTTTTGTCGATGCTGTCCAAGGCCAAATTTTAGACTCTACTGCGGAAACGGTAGCCCCCTCTCCTGATATACAGAATCAGGAGATCGATCAGCAGTTAGTGCAAATAATGGCACAATCAGTAAAAGAGTCTATCCCCCTTATCCATCAGTCTTTAGGGGTTGTTTCTTCTAAATCTTTACCAGAAAAATTGGCTTTTACGCCCTTTTCTGAGGTAGAGGAAAATGCAGTAACTGAGGACAAGACGTTAGCCTTTACCTCGCTTCCTGAACCACAACAGCTATCGGAAAATTCAGAGAAGTTGGCTTTTACCCCATTTTCTGAGGTAGAGGAAAATGCAGTAACTGAGGACAAGAGGTTAACCTTTACTGCACTCGCTCAACCGAAACCGTTAGCGGAAAATTCGGAACAACTCGCGTTTGCCGGATTTTCTGAGATGCAGGAAAATGCGATAACTCAGGAGCAAACGTTAGCTGTTACCTCGCTCCTCCAACCGCAACCATTAGCGGAAAATTCAGAGAAGCTTGCTTTTACCCCATTTTCTGAGGTAGAGGAAAATACGGTAACTGAGGACAAGACATTAGCCTTTACCTCGCTTCCCCAACCACAACAGCTAGCGGAAAATTCAGAAAAGCTTGCTTTTACCCCATTTTCTGAGGTAGAGGAAAATGCGATAACTGAGGACAAGACGTTAGCCTTTACCTCGCTTCCCCAACCACAACAGCTATCGGAAAATTCAGAGAAGCTTGCTTTTACCCCATTTTCTGAAGTGCAGGAAAATGGGATAACTGAGGACAAGAGGTTAACCTTTACTGCACTTGCTCAACCGCAACCGTTAGCGAAAAATTCGGAACAATTCGCGTTTACCCCATTTTCCGAGATGCAGGAAAATGCGATAACTCAGGAGAAAACGTTAGCCTTTACCTCGCTCACCCAACCGCAACAGCTAAGGGAAAATTCAGAGAAGTTTGCTTTTACTCCTTTCTTAGGAATAAAAGAAGTAGAAACGGCTCCGGCAACCCCAGTTTTCCTAAACGCTCAACTGAGTCAAAACGATTCATCGCCATCAGAACCCAGAGTATTAGTAGCAGAAATTGTTGTGAGTGGAGTCGATGGAGACTTAAGAAATCGGGTATTTGATGTCATTAGTACCCAAGCCGGGCGGACGACAACTCGGACTCGACTGCAAGAAGATATTGATGCAATTTTCGCCACGGGATTCTTTTCTAATGTGCGAGCAACGCCAGAAGATACCCCATTAGGTGTGCGTGTCACATTTGAGGTAACACCTAACCCAGTTTTACGACAAGTTAATATTAATGCCAATCCAGGAACAGATATTCCTTCTGTTGTTCCCCAAGAAGTGATTGATGAAATTTTTGGCGATCAATATGGCAACATTCTTAATCTACGTCGCTTTCAAGTGAGTATTCAAGATTTGAATACCTGGTATCAAGAGAATGGGTATATTTTGGCTCAGGTGGTGGATGCGCCAGATGTGAGTGATGAGGGTACGGTTACCCTGGTGATTCCCGAAGGGGTGATTGAAGGTATTGATATTGTTTATCTGAATCGAGATGGACAGGATACGGAAGAAGATGGAACTCCTGTTAAGGGCAGAACGCGGGAGTTTATTGTTACTCGACAGCTCAGTTTACAACCGGGAGATATTTTTAATCGCGATACAGTTCAAGCCGATCTACAGCGAGTGTTTGGCTTGGGAATTTTCCAGGATGTAAATGTGACGTTAAATCCAGGAACTGACCCCACAAAGGTGGTAGTGGTGCTGAATGTGCAGGAACAAAATACGGGTTCGATCGCCGCTGGAGGTGGTATTAGTTCTGCCAGTGGCTTATTCGGTTCGTTAAGTTATCAAGAAACGAACTTCGGCGGCAATAACCAGACCCTGCGTACAGAAGTGCAGCTTGGTACTCGTGATTTTCTCTTTGATGTCAGCTTCAGCGATCCGTGGATTGGTGGAGATTCTAGACGCACATCTTATACCATGAATGGATTTAGGCGGCGTTCGATTTCCCTGGTTTACGATGGCGATAAAAACCCCATTCGCTTACAAAATGGCGATCGCCCCCGCGTGCTGCGTACGGGTGCAGGGATTCGCTTTTCCCGTCCCTTGGGAGAAAATCCCTTAAAACCCGATTGGTTAGCCTCCCTAGGTATACAATACCAGCGTGTTTCGATCCGCAATGCCAATAACACACTGACGGCTAGAGACAGAGATGGGCAACGTCTAGCCTTCCATAATACCGGTATTGACGATCTATTCACGATCCAGTTCGGCATCGTTAGCGATCGCCGCAACAACCCAGCTCAACCCACCACTGGCTCAGTTACCCGCTTTAGTATCGAGCAGTCCATCCCCGTCACAAGTGTCATCATGAGTCGTCTGCGGGGAAGTTACACTTTCTTTGTCCCGGTCAAATTTACGAATTTCACCGAAGGCCCCCAAGCCCTCGCATTTCAAATTGAAGGCGGTGCAACCTTTGGAGACCTCCCCCCCTATGAAGCCTTCATTCTGGGCGGTCTAGAGTCTGTCAGAGGCTTTGCAGAAGGGGCTTTGGGCAGTGGTCGATACTTCCTCGAAGGCACTGTAGAATATCGCTTCCCTGTAAGCCGACTGTTGGGAGGCGTATTATTTGTGGATGGAGCCACGAACCTCGGATCGGGTAATGCGGTGATTGGTAATCCCTCTGGACGGCGTAGATTGCCCGGTTCAGGAGCATCCGCAGGGATTGGTGTACGGGTGAATACCCCCCTAGGGCCCATCCGTATTGATTATGGATTTAATACCAATGGCGGGAGTCGAGTCCACTTTGGGATCGGAGAGAAATTTTAATCATGGCGATCGCAACTTCCCTAAACCAACCCTTTACCCAATCGGGTGTCGGTTTGCATAGCGGACTGGAAACCCAAGTCAACGTACTGCCCGCAGCACCCGGAAGCGGACGCTATTTTGTGCGCGTCGATCTGCGAGATCAACCCACAATTCCCGCCAGTATCGAAGCCGTCAAATCCACCGTACTATCTACGGAACTAGCGATTGAGGAGACCAGCGTACGAACGGTAGAACACCTGCTCGCCTCCCTCCTCGCCCTCGGAATCACAGATGCCAGAATCGAGATCAATGGCCCTGAAGTGCCCCTACTCGACGGTTCAGCCGCGCCTTGGGTCGAGGCCATTAGCGGTCATCAACCGGCCCTTCCCGTCCAATTTCCAGTATCAGAAGTAACCTTAACTGAACCCATTTGGATCGCCGACAAAGATGCCTTTGTTGCCGCCATTCCTGCGCCCCAACTGCGCTTTACCTATGGCATTGAATTCGACTTAGCGGCGATCGGTCAACAATGGCACAGTTGGCAACCCGATCGCGAATCCTTTAGCACCACCGTTGCTCCCGCTCGCACCTTTGGACTGGCTCACCAAATTGAAACCTTACGGGCGCAGGGGTTAATCAAAGGTGGTAGTCTGGATAATGCCCTCGTTTGCGGCCCTGAAGGTTGGCTCAATCCTCCCTTACGATTTGCCAATGAACCTGCCCGCCATAAACTCTTAGACCTGGTGGGAGACCTGAGTTTATTGGGAGTTCCTCCTGTGGCTCACTATCTGGCATTTAAGGCCAGCCATCACCTTCATGTGCAACTGGCGAGGAAAATTGCCCAACTGATCTAATCCCTGTTGTTTATCGTCTAACCCATGTCCACAGAAACCGAGACTAGCCCAGAAACCCCTGCTCTTGATCCAACCAACATCGTTTTCAGTGTCGAAGAGATTCAGAAAATTATTCCCCATCGTTATCCCTTTGCTCTGGTAGACCGGATTATTGCCTATGAGCCAGGCAAATCAGCAGTAGGACTAAAAAACATCACGTTCAATGAACCCCAGTTTCAAGGGCATTTTCCGGGTCGTCCCATTATGCCAGGTGTACTAATGGTTGAAGCCATGGCTCAAGTGGGAGGCATTGTAGTCGTGCAAATGGACAACTTTCCCAGCGGATTATTTGCCTTTGCAGGTATCGATAAGGTTAAATTTCGCCGGCCTGTAGTGCCTGGAGATCAGTTAATTATTACCGCAGAAATTACCAAAGCTATGCCAAAACGCGGTTTTGTGATGATGAAAGGGACAATAGAAGTTAATGGTCAAGAAGTCAATGGTAAACCAATTGTAGAAGGAGAGCTGAAGTTTGCAATTTTGAGTGAAGAGTAAGTAACGATTTGGTGTTAGCAAGATAAGAGAAATCAGAATGGGGGAGATATGACCACCCTAATTCATCCAACGGCAGTGATTCATAGTGGTGCAACGGTTCATCCAACGGTGAGCGTTGGCCCCTATGCCGTGATTGGGGAAAATGTGACCATAGGGGCAAATACGACCATTGGCTCCCATGTGGTGCTGGAAGGATGGACGGAAATTGGCGAGAGAAATGAGATTTTTCCCGGAGCGGCAATTGGTTTGGCTCCCCAGGATCTTAAGTATGATGGGGGCCAAACTTGGGTCAGAATCGGTAATGATAATTGTATTCGTGAATATGTGACCATTAATCGCGCAACCGCGCCGGATGAAGCAACAGTAATTGGCGATCGCAATTTACTAATGGCTTATGTCCATGTGGCCCATAATTGCCTGCTCGAAAATGAGGTGATTGTAGCCAACTGTACCGCGTTTGCTGGTCATGTGCATGTGGAATCAAAGGCTAGAATTAGCGGTTTGTTAGGAGTTCACCAATTTGTGCATATTGGCCAGATGGCGATGGTTGGTGGAATGAGTCGCATTGAGCGAGATGTTCCCCCGTATATGACTGTAGAAGGAAATCCGGCCCGGGTGCGATCGCTCAATGCGATCGGTTTAAAACGCTCTGGATTAACTCAAGAAAACTTTCGCATCCTCAAAGAAGCCTATCGAATGCTCTATCGGTCCGATCTGACCTTTCAACAAGCCCTAGAGCAATTAAATACGCTACCGAAAACCGAGCAATTAACCCACCTACACCAGTTCCTGCACCTATCTGTCACAGAAAAAGGCCGCCGAGGCCCCATTCCAGGGAATAGGGACTAGGTTGGAGTAGATGGGTGCATGAGCATTAGACGGTACTCCATAACAGACGAAACTGCATAATCGTTAAACTTTTTAACGATTATGCGGCAGGTTATCCGGATCTAAACCCATAGCAATCAGGCGATCTCTCAATTCCTGCAATGCTGTTTGTGCTTGTTCTTTCTCCTGTCGTTCTCTTTCCATTTCCTCTGCTTCTGTAGGAATTAAATTCCCCGACTCATCATAAAAACGTAGCCATAACCGCTCTATTTCCTTATGACTTCCTTGCCACAATCTCAAGCCCAACCCTAACTCTTCTAACCACAATTCCTTATTCTTTATCTCTAGCTCTTCATACCCATTTTCGTCTAATTGAAAGGCTCGAAAATCCTTCTGTTCACCGTCGTAAACGATATAATAGGGCACTCCTAGCCATTTTTCGTACACTTCCCATTTGGTCGGCGGTTTGTTCCTATCTTTACGAGTTGTTTCTCCCAAATCTTCTTCTTGGGTACTCGCTGACAACAGCTCCACAATAATCAACGGATGTACTTCTTCTTGCCAGACTACATAACTACTGCGTAATTCTCTCCCTTGATACAATCGAGATACTCCTACTACTCCAAACCAGTCCGGACGTTGATATCTTTTGGTATTCTCTACATCGTAGTAGATATTCAAATCCATGGCTGAAAAGACCTGTTCTGGCGAATAAGTGGCAGGTTGAAATGTTTGCTCTAACAGTTGAGCCTGTATGGGATGATATTGGTCTGGCAAACCTGATTCTCCTACTTCTTCACTGGGTAACTCGTACATGGTGGGTAGGTCTTCTCTTTTGGCAGTTCGAGAGATTTTTGTTGGCTTTTGGCTTAGGTTAACCATTTGACGAGATCGAGTGCTTTTGTTCTATACTATCGCTTTAAGAAGCTTATTTATGGACTATTCAAGGAAAGGGTAGAATCCTGTTGTCCCCATTCCCTATTCCCTATTTCCTATTCCCCATTCCCCATTCCCCATTCCCATGACCACTATTTTTATCAGTACCGGTGAAGTCTCAGGAGATTTGCAAGGCGCTCTGTTGGTGGAAGCGTTGCACCGTTATGGTTCTCAACACGGTTTGGATCTGGAGATTTTGGCTTTAGGGGGAGAGCGCATGGCTAAGGCTGGAGCAAAATTGTTGGGTCAAACGACAGGAATTGGTTCCGTGGGACTTTTGGAGGCATTGCCTTTTGTGATTCCCACATTGAAGATTCAGGAGCAAGTGAAGCGCTATTTGCGCCAAAATCCTCCAGATGTAATTATTTTGATTGACTATATGGGGCCCAATTTGGGTATTGGCAGCTATTTGCACCGTCATTTACCCCAAGTGCCGATTGTGTACTATATTGCTCCCCAGGTCTGGGTTTGGTCTCAAAATAAACGCGATACCCAAAGAGTAGCTGAAATTACGGATTTGTTGTTGGCGATTTTCCCAGAAGAAGCACGATATTTTCAGGAACATAAGGTTAATGTCAATTGGGTTGGACATCCTTTAATTGACCGGATGCAAACATTTCCCAACCGCGATCGCGCACGCACTACATTAGGCATCCGAGAAGATGAAATGGCGATCGCCTTAATACCAGCCTCGCGCCGTCAAGAGGTCACCTATTTAATGCCGGTGATGTTTGCAGCGGCACAACAGATTCAGCAAAAACTACCAGACGTTCAATTTTGGATTCCCTTATCTCTGGCAGAGTTTCGAGAACCGATAGAAAGGGCGATCGCCGATTTTGGACTGCGAGCAACCCTCGTTGAGGAGGAAGCTCCCGCCGTTTTAGCCGGTGCAGACTTAGCTATTTGTAAATCGGGTACCGTCAATTTAGAGTTAGCTCTACTCGATGTCCCCCAAGTGGTCATGTATTGCTTAAGTCCCCTCACTGCTTGGATTGCTCGCCATATTCTCAAGCTCTCTTTACCCTATGTCTCCCCCGCCAATTTAGTGGAGATGAAACCCATTGTCCCAGAATTTCTTCAAGAGGCAGCCACTCCCGAAGCCATTAGTCAAACCGCTTTAGATTTATTATTGAATCCCCAGATTCGCCAAGAAACCCTAAAAGGCTATGCCCAAATGCGCCAAGCTTTAGGAGAACCGGAAGTGTGCGATCGCGCTGCTCAAGCCATTTTTGATTTTTGGCGATCGGGGAATAGGTCATAGGCAATAGGCAATAGGAGATCTCCTATGCTTATCAAGTAGATTCTAGGGTAGACCAGACCTCCAGCTTAGTCTTGACTTTGCGAATCACCTCATCCGTAAACTCAGATGTAGTCATTTGTCCGCCCAGATCCGGGGTGGCTTTCCCTTCATAAATGGCTTCAAAGACCGACTCATAAATCGAGCGTGAGGCGCGATCTCCCGCTGGAGTTTTCACATAGGTCAATAGGGCAGCACCGGCTAAAATCATAGCCATGGGATTGGCAATATTTTTACCATAGAGAGCAGGAGCTGTGCCATGGGGCGCTTCTGCCATCACCGTTTTGACCTGCAAGGTATCGGCATCAAAACCCATGACTAAACTCTCCGAACCGGCAATACTGCCATACATTTGCAATACCATATCGGAGAGTAAGTCCCCATCCCGATTGAGAGCGGGGATAACCAACGCCTCGCCGCTATTTTGTAGTAAGAGCGCAAATGTAGCATCAATCAGCAGGGGTTGGTACGCGACATCCGGATAGCGCTGGGCTGCCTCATCGAGTTCTTCCTTAAACATGCCTTCATAGGTGGCACTGACTGTAAATTTTGGCCCGCCAAAAACTTTAGCCCCCGTCCGCTTGGCATGGGAAAATGTAAACTCGGCTACCGTTCGGCAAATGGAACGACTAATCTTGGAAGTGCGCCAAGCAATTTCATCCCCGGTTTCCGTGGTTTCCCGCCATTCCTTCGCACCATAGGCATCATCTACGGCCATGCGGACGATGGTAATGGGGGAATAAACGCCACCTACCGGTCGAATCTGGGGAATGCGTCGCCCAGTTCGTAAAATAACCGAGGCTCCCAAGGCTTCTCGCAAGATAGCATTGGGGCTACCCACATCACCTGGCGTTTCTGGGGTAATGGTGGCAGCTTTCAAAGCCAGTCCCGTCTTACAGGCAACAGTGGCAGCATCCCAAACCACCTGATTGTTACTGGCTCGACGGTTGTCCAAACTCAAGTCATAATCGATGAATTCCAGGGGTTGGCCAATTACCCCAGGTTGCAAGACCCGTAAAGCCTCAGCTAGAAGTTCCTCTCCGGTCTGATCGCCATGCATGACAACGATCGCAGGTGTGGGTTGTTGAGTCGGCATAACAATGTAGTCAATCCTTGAACGGGTTTGCTTTGGTTATTGTCGTCGATGGCGATCGCAGACACTGTAAACACAATTACCAATACCAATATAGATGTGCGTTCAATATCATTTTTTCCCTTGAAGAGAGGATAAGTCAAAGATGGCAGGAAATCGATCGGATCGCAGTAGAATACGGCTAGGATAAATGTAGTAAACCTCCTTATCAGCTTGTAAGGGTGAAAAGACGATTGAGTTTGCCAGAGGAGCAACAATAATACAAATAATGCAATCTTAAAGTTTGCATCAGACCCATCCCACTACAACTCTAGAGAGGAGCCGAGTAACTGCTAAGGAAACAGCAAAATGTTACAGTGGTTGTTAGCCAATACTCCATTAAGAATTATCCTGATTGTTCCTTTTGTTGTACAAATTACAGCAGCAGTTAGTCTAACGGCCTGGCTTTCAATTCGGAATGGACAAAAGGCGGTTGATAATGTTGCTGACGATCTTTGGCACGAGATTGCGGCTCGAACGGTAGAACATATTACTGAATATACCCAGATTCCTCAGGGGGTTATTGCCGATACCCTGGCCCATCAACAGTTGAACCTAACCGATCTAACCGACATAGACCTATTAACTCGGTATCTCTGGCACCAGATGCAGCATCATGAAGGTTTATTTATCACTGCCGTTGGCTATGAAACTGGGGAAACTGTGGGGGTTGGAGTGACAAAAGAGGGGCAAGTGGTCATCCAAGCCATTGACCCTGGCCAAACCCAACTCCATACCTATGCCGTTTCTGGACAAGGCGATCGCGGAGAACGAATAAGCGTCGATAACTTTGACCTCAAGAGTCGTCCCTGGTATCGGAATGCGGTGATGGCTGGACAGTTGACCTGGACAGACATTTACCCAAACCACGATCCGCCCTTCAATATTCTCAGTGCGGTGAGTCCCTTATATGATACACAAACCAAGCAACTGATTGGAGTCACCAACGCCACACTTTCACTCTGGCAAATCAGTAACTTCTTAGAACAGCTCGAGATCGGGCGATCGGGTCAAATTTTTATCATGGAGCGTACAGGCGATTTGGTCGCCTCCTCTACGGGTGAGCCGCTTTCTCAACTCGACCTAACAGTTGAGCGCAAAACGTGGAAGCGATTGAATGCTCTGGAGAGCAGCAATATACAAGTTCGACAAACGGCAGAACATCTCATTGAGCAATTTGGCAGTCTCCGTCAGATTCAACAAGTCGAACGCACTGAATTCATCGCCAATGGAACACGGGAAATTGTGAAGATTACCCCCTTTTCTGACGATTTGGGGTTGGACTGGTTGATTGTCATTGTTGTACCCGAATCTGACTTTATGGCGCAGATTCATGCCAACACCCGTAATACCCTTTCGCTGTGTCTAGGGGCACTAGCCCTAGCGACTGCCTCTAGCATTCTCACAGCTCGCTGGATTACAGAACCGTTGCTGCGGCTCAACCAGGTGGCAAAGGATATTACCCAGAAGTCCTTAAGGTCCACATCGTTCCCAGAAGAAATGGCTACTAGCCGTACCCGTGAAGTGAGTGAGCTAAGTCACTCCTTCAAACAGATGACCCAACAACTCCAGGAGTCCTTTACTGTGTTACAGGAGAGCGAGGCTAACTTCAAAAATCTGGCTGCTAACGTGCCGGGAGCAATATTTCACTACATTTTGTATCCCGATGGCACGGATAAGGTTCTCTATATGAGTGCAGGTTGTTATCAGCTTTGGGAAATTGAAGCCCATATAGTTGAGGCCAACACCAGCATTCTCTGGGAGATGATTGACCCAGAAGATTTGCCTGAGATGCAAGCTTCGATCAGAAAATCTGCCCACACCCTGGACAGGTGGAATTGGGAATGGCGCATTACCACCCCATCGGGTCGCTGCAAATGGCTACAGGGAATCGGTCAACCGACCCAGAATCCAGATGGTTCGGTACGTTGGCATACACTGATTCTGGATGTGAGCGATCGCAAAGCGGCTGAAATCCAACTTCAGGATTTAACCAATCGATTAGAGTTGGCGACTCGATCGGCAAAGATCGGGATTTGGGATTGGGATGTGGTCAATAATCGCCTCCTTTGGGATGAACGTATGTATGAACTCTACGGCATCCCCTCTGGAGACTTCTGTCAAATCTATGAAGCGTGGGAAACGGCACTGCATCCAGACGATTTGGAGACCTCTCGAGCTGCCCTACAACAAGCACTCAATGGGGAGAAAGATTTTAATTGTGAATTCCGAATCCGATGGCCGGATGGCACAGTTCGCCACATTGAAGCCCATGCCATTGTCCAGCGAGATGCTGAAGAGCAACCCCTACGAATGATTGGGGTGAATTTCGATATCAGCGATCGCAAACAGGCAGAAGAACAGTTAATTTACAGTGCCCTTCATGATACACTCACTGATTTACCCAATCGGGCACTGCTCACCAGTCGATTGGAGTTGGCGATTCAAAGAGCGCAGCGATCGCCCACCTATCATTTTGCCGTGCTGTTCCTCGACTTGGATCAATTCAAGGTGATTAATGACAGCTTGGGGCATCTGGTTGGAGATCAGTTGTTATTGATCGTCGCCCAAAAGCTGCAAAGCACCATTAGACTCACGGATGTAGCCGCTCGTTTGGGAGGAGATGAATTCGTCCTTCTACTCGAACAAATTCCCGACATCTCAACCGTTATTCATATTGCTGAACGCCTATTAGCCGAGTTTAATCGCCCCACTCCCATCGACGGTCATAACATCTTTGTGACGACTAGCATTGGTATTGTTTGGGGCACGAAGGATTACACCCAAGCATCCGATCTGCTACGGGATGCTGATATCGCTCTCTATCGAGCCAAAGCTAAAGGTCGCAATCGATACGAAATTTTTGACGCTGAGATGCATGTCCAGGCGGTGAAACGTATGACCCTGGAGCATGACCTACGAATGGCGATCGACCAGCGAGAATTGATCCCTTACTACCAGCCCATCGTCGATCTCAATACACGACGGCTCATTGGGTTTGAATGCCTCATCCGCTGGCAGCACCCCATGCGAGGTTTTATTTCTCCTACCGACTTCATTGCCATTGCCGAAGAAACTGGGCTAATCAGCACCATTAGCCAGTGGATATTGCAGTCAGCCTGTGAGCAAGTGGTGACCTGGCAGCACCAATTCCCAGACCTGGAGGATCTCAGAATCAGTATTAATCTGTCGGGACAAGACTTAAGGCAACCCACTTTGGTAGAAATGATTCGCCAAACACTCACGAATACTCAGTTACCAGCGACCTCATTAACGTTAGAAATTACGGAGAGCCTCTTGGTTGAAAATATCGAAACTACGATCAACCGGCTGGGACAATTAAGAAACTTAGGAATTCGCATCAGTATTGATGATTTTGGTACTGGGTATTCGTCCCTGAGCTATCTTTACAACTTACCTGCCGACTATCTCAAAATTGACCAATCTTTTGTCGGGAAAATGCAGCCCGGGGATAAGAACTACAAGATTGTGCAAGCGGTGGTGAGTATGAGCGATCAGTTACAGTTAGGGGCGATCGCCGAAGGTATCGAAATGGAAGAACAGTTAGGGTGGCTCAAAGCACTCGGCTGCGAATTGGGCCAGGGGTACTTCTTCTCACGACCCCTAACCCCAGTCGCCGCGACCGATCTTTTAGCCACCGGACGCACATTGTAAAGTAAAAGCGGGTTTTCCCTATTGCCTGTTGCCCGTTGCCTATTGCCTCCCCTCTTCCATGTGTGGATATCCCTACCTCGAAACCTGAGCTAAAACCTGATATATGTGGAAGAGGTTAGCACTCTCTTAGTTAGAGTGCTAAATTGGCTGATGATATCACGTAAACCTAACCCTAAAGGTGTATGGCTAAAATCGTCTCATTTAAGGAAGAATCGCGCAAAGCCTTAGAAAAAGGTGTAAACGCCCTAGCGGATGCCGTCCGCATTACTCTTGGCCCTAAAGGTCGGAATGTGCTGTTAGAAAAGCAATTTGGTGCGCCCCAAATCATCAATGATGGGATCACCGTTGCTAAAGAAATTGAACTCGAAGATCCCCTAGAAAATACCGGAGCGCAACTGATCCGGGAAGTGGCTTCCAAAACCAAAGACACGGCGGGAGACGGAACTACCACTGCCACCGTTTTAGCTCAAGCCATGGTGAAGGAAGGGTTAAAAAATGTGGCTGCTGGTGCAAACCCCGTAGCGCTACGTCGGGGAATTGAAAAAACCATTGCCCACTTAGTCACAGAAATTCAAGCCATTGCCAAACCTGTAGAAGGAGAGGCGATCGCCCAAGTCGCCACCGTTTCTTCTGGCAATGACGAAGAAGTCGGGCAAATGATTGCCAAAGCGATGGAAGCGGTAACCAAAGATGGTGTCATCACCGTTGAAGAATCCAAATCCTTGCTCACCGAGCTAGAAGTGGTTGAAGGGATGGAAATCGATCGCGGTTATCTCTCTCCCTATTTCATCACCAACAGCGACCAAATGACGGTGGAATATGAGAATGCAAAACTCCTACTCACCGACAAAAAAATCAGTTCCATTCAAGACTTGGTTCCCGTTTTAGAAAAAATGGCCAGAGCCAGTCAACCCCTACTCATTATTGCCGAAGACATTGAAGGCGAAGCCCTAGCTACCCTAGTGGTGAATAAAGCTAGAGGTGTGCTGAATGCTGCTGCCGTTAAAGCCCCTGGATTTGGCGATCGCCGCAAACAAATGCTGCAAGATATCGCTGTATTAACCGGTGGTCAAGTCATTTCCGAAGAAGTTGGCTTAAGCCTCGATACCGTCGAGCTAGACATGCTCGGAACTGCTCGCAAAATCAGCATCGACAAAGACAGCACCGTCATCGTTTCCGAAAACAATACCCAAGCCGATGTCGAAAAGCGGATCGCCCAAATTCGTCGCCAACTCGACGAAACCGACTCCGACTACGATAAAGAAAAACTCCAAGAGCGGATCGCCAAACTCGCTGGTGGTGTTGCTGTAATCAAAGTTGGTGCAGCCACCGAAACCGAACTCAAAGACCGCAAACTCCGCATCGAAGACGCACTCAACGCAACCAAAGCCGCCGTTGATGAAGGCATTGTTCCCGGAGGCGGAACCACCTTAATTCACCTCTCCAACAAAGTTGAAGAACTCAAAGGACAATTAACCGCCGAAGAACAAATTGGTGCAGAGATCGTCGCTCGTGCTCTAGCTGCTCCCCTACGTCAAATCGCTGATAATGCTGGCGTTGAAGGTTCAGTTATCGTTGCCCATGTACGGACAACCGAATTTAATGTGGGTTACAATGCCGCCACGGGTGAATATGTAGACATGATTGCCGCTGGTATTATTGACCCCGCTAAAGTTGTTCGCTCTTCCGTGCAAAATGCAGGGTCTATTGCTGGAATGGTTTTAACCACTGAAGCGTTAGTGGTCGAAAAACCTGAACCCAAAGCTGCTGCTCCCGATATGGGCGGCATGGGCGGCATGGGTGGCATGGGCGGCATGGGTGGCATGGGTGGCATGGGTATGATGTAATTACCCATGGAAGGTTTTCCCATCCATTTCACCTAACTTTTGGCAGCTTGCTCGTAAGAACAAGCTGCTTTCAGTATACAGCGCTTCATCCTAGGGAATAGGGAATTGGAGAAATTTATGCAAGTTCAAGTTCAACAAATTCGGGTTGCTCCTGGACAACAACTACTAATGACCGATATTAGTTGGTCAATGTACGAACAATTGCTAGAAGAATTGGGAGAAAAACGCAGTTCGCGAATTAATTACAGTCAGGGATTTTTAGAAATTATGGTTCCGTTACCCGAACATGAAGATAATAAAGTCATGATTTCTGATTTTATTAAAGTTCTTCTAGAAGAACTTGATTTAGAATTTAGGAGTTTGGGATCAACCACCTTCAAAAGCACCTCCATGCAACAAGGAGTAGAAGCAGATGATTGTTTCTACATCGAACATGAAGCCGATATTCGCGGAAAAAAGCGGATAGATGTAACCGTTGATCCGCCTCCAGATTTGGCCATTGAAATTGATATAACGTCCCGGACTCCCTTAAATAATTATGTCAATTTAGGGGTGCGTGAACTCTGGAGATTTAATGGGAAACGGTTAGAAATTAGTGTTTTGCAAGGGGGGAAATATGTTCAAGTTCAGCAGAGTTTTCATTTCCCCGATTTTGCGGTTGGGCAAGTGATTCCTGAATATCTGGAACGCAGTAAGATAGAGGGACGTAATCGAGTGATAAAAGAATTTCGTGCTTGGGTTAGAAAGCAGACAGTTTATAGGGAATAGGAATAGGGCATGGGAAATACTAGACACACTAGCACCAACCTCTCCCTATCTCCGCTTCCCAGAAGAGAAATAAAACCTTAGCTGAGATAACCCATTTCTACCAGTCTATTCCAAACTTTATCCACACTTTCAGATAACTCTTCGAGATCCGTGCGGCATTCAATTTCTGGGTTTTCTGGGGGTTCATAGGGGTCAGAAATACCGGTGAATTGTTTAATTTCCCCAGCTCTGGCGCGTTTGTACAATCCTTTCACATCCCGTTCTTCACAAATAGCTAAGGGAGCATTAACAAACACTTCCACGAAATCGCCAATTCTCTGACGCACTTCTTCTCGAATAGCTCGATAGGGAGAAATAGCAGAAACTAAAACAATCACCCCATTTCGGGTTAATAGATGGGAAACAAACCCAATACGGCGGATATTTTCATCTCGGTCTTCTTTGCTAAAGCCTAATCCTTTGGTGAGGTTTGTACGAACAATATCCCCATCTAGGACTTCTAATTTAACGTCAGCAGCGCGTAGTTTTTTTTCTAGGGCTTGGGTAATAGTGGTTTTACCAGCGCCACTGAGACCAGTAAACCAGATTGTAACACCACGGTGATTCATATGAGCAAAAAGTTTTAAGATTTAGATCTACTGTACTCTTTTCTGGTCAACTTGTGAAAGTCAGGAGCGCTACACGCTGGTAATGGGTAATAGGTAGGGGGCAAGGAGTAGAAGAATGGGTTAATCCTCAGTGCTGAAACTTATTCCCTATTCCCTAGTGCGTCGCACTCTTAGCGGCCATAGGATTGAGTTAAGTGTAGCAGGCGATCGCCTAATTCCTGACTCAACATTCCTGGATCAGCATAGCGCCAACGCCAATTTCCAGCACTGACACTGGGATCGTTCATTCGTCCTTGGTTATCTAAACTGAATAAATCTTGTAGGGGGAGAATTGCCCAAACGGCTACCGCGCTCAAGGCTATACGGATTAACAGCCAAGAAATCTCAGTAATTTCTTCCGGGGAACTATAACCGAGATATTCGGCTAAATGCTGTTTTTCTTTTTGGCTCGTCTTTTCCCACCACCCCACTGCCGTATCATTATCGTGGGTTCCTGTATAGCAAATTGAATTTTGGGGATAATTATGGGGCAAATAAGCATTATCAGATTCCCCCCCAAAAGCAAATAGGAGAATTTTCATTCCTGGAAAGTTAAAATGATCCCGTAATTCTTCCACTTCTGGCGTAATAATGCCCAAATCTTCCGCTAAAACGGGTAAACTGCCTAATTCCTCACCCAAGGTTTGGAAAAACTCAAATCCTGGAGCCTTTACCCATTCTCCATTCATCGCTGTTTCTTCACCCGCAGGTACTTGCCAATAGGCTTCAAAGCCTCGGAAATGGTCAATTCTGACGACATCTACATATTGCAGCGTGGCTCGGAAGCGTTCAATCCACCAAGCATAATTCGTTTCTTGCAATTTATTCCAATCATAAACTGGATTCCCCCACAATTGCCCTGTCGCACTAAAATAATCCGGAGGTACGCCTGCCATCCATGCCGGTTCCAAGGTTTGGGGATCTAACTTGAAAATTTCGGGATTTGCCCAGACATCGGCGCTGTTGTGGCAAACATAAATCGAAACATCACCGATAATTTGAATGCCTTTTTCGTTGGTGTACTGGCGCAGGTTTCGCCACTGTTCAAAAAACTTGAATTGCAGAAATTGATGGTATAGGATGGAATCAACAAGGGTTTCTTTTTTACGAGCTAGGCTCTGGGGTTCGCGACGAGCGAGCGATCTTTCCCAATGATTCCAAGCTTGTCCCCCATTCTCCTCCATCAGGGACATAAATAACACATAATCATCTAACCAACTGGCCTGTTCCTGACAAAATTGAGTAAAGTTAGTCAAGGCAGGATTTTCCTCTTCTGCTAACTGTTCCTTAAAGGTTTCATAGGCCTGTTTGAGGAACCCATATTTGTGGGGAATCACCCGATCAAAATTCACTCGGTTGGGGATGATATCTTCTCCATTGAGAGGGATTAATTCCTCAGAATTTAATAATCCTTCTGTGGCTAATTGCTCTAAGCTAATCATCAAGGGATTACCGGCAAAAGCACTGTAATTCATCGTGTAAGGAGAATGTTCATAACCCGTTGGTCCTAGGGGTAAAATTTGCCATATTTTTTGCCCACTCCGAGCGAGAAAATCAATAAATCGGTAAGCATTCTCTCCTAAATCGCCAATTCCAAAGGAACTGGGCAAGGATGTTGGGTGTAATAAAATGCCACTTGCGCGTTCAAAAGCCATAGGAATTACAAACTCTACAAGAGATACGGATGATCGGTCCTCTCCATAGAATAAGACAAAAAGTCCCTCGCGATCGCTGGGGCGGATTTGTTGTTTTTTTATTCATCTGCTCATTTTCTTGAGCGACTCCTATTTTTTTGCTTCAGGTATTAAAATGAAAAATCAAGAACATTGGACAATAGAAGAAATGAGCCACTCCATCCTCAAAGACGATCCCCTTTGGTTTAAAGATGCGGTTATTTATGAAGTTCCTGTCCGGGCTTTTGCCGATAGTAACGGAGATGGTATCGGTGATTTCGGTGGACTCAAGGACAAACTGGACTACATCCAAGAATTAGGGGTCACTGCCCTGTGGATACTGCCCTTTTTCCCGTCTCCCCTCAAAGACGATGGCTATGATATTGCCGATTACAATAGCGTCAATCCCATTTATGGAAATTTAGAGGACTTCAAAGAATTCTTACGCGAGAGCCACAAACGAGGCATTCGAGTCATTATCGAATTAATCGTTAACCATACCTCTGACCAGCATCCTTGGTTTCAGCAAGCTAGAAAAGCGCCTCCAGGGTCACCAGAGCGAGACTTTTATGTATGGAATGATAACCCTAGTAAATATCAAGGTGCTCGGATTATTTTCCAAGACTTTGAACATTCTAACTGGTCTTGGGATTCTGTGGCGAATGCCTATTATTGGCATCGATTTTATTCCCATCAACCAGACCTCAACTATGAAAATCTAGCGGTGCAGAAAGCTATTTTAGAAGTGGTGGATTTTTGGTTAGAGATGGGAGTTGATGGTCTGCGCTTAGATGCAGTTCCCTATCTATATGAGGAAGAAGGAACGAATTGCGAAAACTTACCCCAAACCCATACATTTTTGCAGGATCTGCGCAGCCATATTGATGAAAAGTTTCCCAACCGCATGTTACTGGCTGAAGCGAATCAATGGCCTGAAGATGCGGCTGCCTATTTTGGCCGGGGTGATGAATGCCACATGAATTTCCATTTTCCCTTGATGCCGCGTCTGTTTATGGCATTGAAAATGGAAGATAGTTTTCCAATCATAGATATCTTACAACAAACCCCCCAAATTCCGAATAACTGTCAATGGGCGCTATTTCTGCGAAATCATGATGAATTGACCTTAGAAATGGTCTCGGATGAAGACCGAGATTATATGTATCGCGTCTATGCCCAAGATCCGCAAGCGAGGATTAATTTAGGGATTCGTCGCCGCTTAAGTCCCTTAATGGAGAACGATCGCCGCCGCATAGAATTACTCAATAGTCTGCTCTTTTCCTTACCCGGAACCCCCGTCCTCTATTATGGGGATGAAATTGGCATGGGGGATAATATTTATTTGGGCGATCGCAACGGAGTCCGTACCCCCATGCAATGGAGCGCTGACCGCAATGCTGGATTTAGCCGCACCAACCCCCAACGGCTCTACGCTCCTCCCATTCTCGACCCGGAATACCATTACGAAGCGATCAACGTCGAAGCTCAACGCAGCAACACCAACGCCCTCTGGTGGTCAATGAAACGGCTGATCGCCACCCGGAAACGGTTCCAAGCCTTCGGTCGAGGAAGCTTTGAATTTCTGTATCCCGATAACCGCAAAGTATTAGCCTTTACCCGCACCTATGCCGGCGAACATATCCTAGTGGTGGCTAATCTCTCCCGGTTTGTGCAAACTGTGGAGCTAGACCTATCCCCCTTCCAAGGGATGAAACCCGTAGAAATCTTTGGCCGTACTGAATTTCCGGCGATCGCCGAGGGTTCCTATTTTCTCAGCCTCAGTCCCTACGCTTTCTACTGGTTCACCCTACAAATCGAGGAAAATTTAACCCCAAGTCCGGTTCCTGTTACCCAACTTCCCACCCTAGAAGTCCCGACCGGCCCCTGGCCAAGCGCGTTTTATCAAAACGATCCCAAAACCCGCTTTGAACTCCATCTACCCCACTATCTGATTACTCGCTCCTGGTTTACGGGTAAATCGCGCACCATTCAATCCACACAAATTGTGGATGTGATTCCCATTCCTTACCAAAACCGGGAAGCTCAGATTCTGCTCATTCAGGTCAACTATACCGAAGGTGCAGCCGAAACCTATGCTTTTTCTATTGCATACGAAGCCATTAGTGTTGAGGAAGACCTCATGTATAGCGATCGCATGGTTGCTAAAATCAACGTGCAAGAATTCGGCGAAACCGGTATTTTATACGAAGCCAGCGCCGATCCAGATTTCCTCAGATTCATGTTAGAGGCGATCGCCAACGGTTGGCAATATCAAGGGATTGCAGGCAAAATTGTTCCCTATCTGTTTAAAACCCCCGAACAATTGAGCCAAGGGATTGAATCCTTAGATCCCCAAGTCTTGCGAGGCGAACACAAACATACTTCGATTATCTATAGCGATCCTCAAGCTGAAGTCGATCGCCATCATCTGGTTCTCAAACTCTTCCGGCAAATTGAAGAAGGAATCAATGCCGACCTGGAAATTGGGGAATTTCTCACCCGTAGAATTAGCTCAGACCTGGAACCGAACCCCAAAACGTTCTCCCTGCGATCGGGCGAAATTACCCCCTTTTATGGTTCCCTAGAATATCGTCGCCCCGGTAAACCCTCCATGACCATTGGCGTGTTGCGCGACTTTATTCCCGACATCCGCGACGGTTGGTCATATACCCTCGATAATTTGCGGGGTTATTTCGAGCAAGTCATGGCTACTCCCATTGAAATTGCCGACCTACCCTTACCTAACCTCAAGGACTTTACCCTGGATGTCACCTCAAAATCGACCGACTTAGACTTAGAGAGCCATGATTCCATGGCTGAGATTCCTGAAGTCGTTTACTCCCTAATCGGATCTTACCTTAGCTCCGCTGAACGTCTGGGCCAATACATGGCTGAATTCCATCTAGCCCTAGCCTCCGATCTCGACAATCGACACTTTGCCCCAGAACCCTTTTCATCTTTCTACCAACGGTCGATTTACCAATATATGCGGAATCTGAGCGGTAAAACCCTCCTATTTTTACAAAAGCGTCTCAACCGACTCCCCGAAGACTGGCAATCGATCGCGATGGACTTAATTAATCGCAAAGACCAATTATTAAAGCGCTTTGGCTCTGTCATTGACTTGAAGATTACTGCCCTGAGAACCCGTTGTCATGGGGATTATCACTTAGAACAAGTCCTCTATACCGGTAAAGACTTTGTGATCACCAACTTTGAAGGGGAAACCAATCGACCCTTGAGCGAACGACGCATGAAGCGATCGCCCCTGCGAGATGTGGCCGGAATGCTACAATCCTTCCACTATGCTGCCAGCGTCGCCCTACAACAAGAAGTCGATAATGGCATGATTGACCCCGACAACCTGTCCGACATGGAGCAATGGTCAGACTTTTGGTGCAGTTGGGTTAACCTTGTCTTTGTGAAAGCCTATCTGCAAACCGCCAGCCAAGGCAACTTCCTCCCCGATACCCCACGGGAAATGCAAGTGCTACTCGACGCTTACATCCTGGAAAAATCAGTCTACGCCATTTCCTACGAACTCACCCATCGTCCCACTTGGGTGAAAATCCCCCTATCGCGTACCTTAAAACTCTTGCAAGTTTCTGATATGTCCTATCTGATTCCTCTTTTACAGTCCCGCAGCGCTTCCCCCGGTAATGAGTAATCGGTAAACAGACGAATTATAGCGCTTCGCGATAGCGTGTTTACAATGATCTGTAGCTATAGTCGTAGTGTCGTGACACTCGGTTCGTAGTTGGCGCTTTAGCGCTAAAGCGCCAACTACAAACGAAATCTAATTTGATGCATTAGATGTTGTTTGTAGTGAGGGATTGAGCAATCTCCAGCTAGGCTTTTAAGCACTCTTCGTGCTTACACCAAACAAAGCCCTATTTTAGGTGAAACAGTCCAGTAGGGTGGGCAGGAAAAGAGTTTGAAACTAGAATAAAATCGCCGCTTTCTCCTGCCCACCTTACCAATTCTGTGGGAGAGAACTATTTCCCATCGATTTTCCGCTTCATCCAGCAATAGACAAACGTCACCAGCAACCAACCCGAAGCACACCCGAACCCGACAACGGGATGAGCCGGAATAGTCGGGAGCGTGTGACTGGGAACACTCGTCAGTTGCTGAATATGGGGATCAACCCAATTAGTTCCCAGGTTTTCCAGAGCTTCCCGTTGTCGAAATTTATCCAGTTGTTCTTCCATGGCTGTAAACCTTTTCCTGTATGGCTTTGAGACCATGGTGGGGTTTACAAAGTGTTGCAGTCAGGATGTATTCGGGGGACTTAATAAGTCCACTAACTCCCCTGATTTGCAGCCGCGATCGCAGGACTGGGTTAGGTTAAAATGAAACCAGTCATCGTGGTCATGACTCACTCACAGGACGTACGCATTAACTCTATCGGTCGTGGACTGTTGCACCTAATTTGATGCATTAGATTTCGTTCGTAGTGAGGGATTTATCCCTCTCCAGCTAGGCTTTTAAGCACTCTTCGTGCTTACACCAAAGCCCTTTTTAGGTGAAACTGACGTTATATAGATAGATGCGTTGCGTAAGTCCTAACTCGTTTTTTATTCAAGTGACAGGGCTATGAGTCAACAACGTCAACGGGGTATTGCTGCAACACGAGAAGGAAAAATTAAGCTAGAGAAGGCAAAAGCAGCAAGGAGGGATGAAAATAATAAACTTTGGACGTATGCCAAAATTGCTGAAGTCGCAGGATGTGAAGAGACGACAGTAAAAGCATTTTTTGGCAAGAAAGGTAAGAATGATCGAGTCGATAAAAGTTATGCCCTCGCTATTGTCGAAGCGTTGGGATTAGAACCGGATGAGATTATTGACGTTGGCGATATTACTAACTCGATCAACTGGAAAAAGCTCTGTACCGACGCATTCAAGCAGGAGCAAGAACGGCGCAAGAGTGCCACAGAAATAGGGCATGAGGTCGAGGTTTATGTGCCCTTGGGATTGGTGAAGCGCAAGCAGCAACCGCGACGGACGGGGCAAGAGATGCCCGGTGCGGAAGCGGGGATGCAGCAGTATGAACTGACAGAAAAGGAGATCGAACAGCGCTACGAACACCAAGAATTTTTGGCGCAAGTGATTGGCAATGCCGGGAAAAATTTGGCGATTATTGGGGAGCCGGGAGCGGGAAAAACGACCTGGTTAGACCAGATTGGACAGAAGTTGATTGAGACAGAAAGTTATCCGATTTGGATACCCTTGGCGCGGTTGCAGGGAATGACGCTGGAGGATTTTTTACTGGAGAAATGGTTAAAGGAAAAATTGCAGGTTTTGCAGCCAACAGTAGAACAGAAGCAGGAGTTTATTGACTGGTTTAAGACGGGAAAAGTGTGGGTATTGTTGGATGGGTTGGATGAAATGTCTGCTGCTCTTCCCGTGGTGGAGATTCGCGACTCGTTGCGAGGATGGGTGAATCAAGCGCGGGTAGTGTTGAGTTGTCGGTTGAATGTCTGGGAAAGTAACCCGACGACGTTAGGGGAGTTTGAAACCTATCGCACGTTGTGTTTTGAACCGGAGCAGGTGGAGCAGTTTATTGGTGCTTGGTTTGAGCGGGAGAAGAAACCGGAGTTAGGGAAACAGTTGGCGCAGAAGTTGCAGGAACCGGAACGTGCCAGGATTTTGGATTTGGTGAGAAATCCGTTGAGGTTGCCTTTGTTGTGCCAGAGTTGGCGGTTGAATCAGGGGGAGATTCTGGAAACGGCAACAAAAGCAGATTTATATGAGCGGTTTTGTCGAGATTTTTACATCTGGAAACAGAATCGATTTCCTACAGACAGGAAGCAACGCTGGAAGTTAAATAAAAAGTTAGCAAAATTAGCACGTAGCGCGATGAAGGATAATGTGCCTTTGAAGGAATCTTTAGTAGATAACGTTTTAGGAAAACAGTTTGAGTTAGCGGAAAAATTGGGATGGTTGAATTTTGTCTATCTCGATAATGACACCAAGGAGCCGGTTTATGCGTTTTTCCATTTGACATTTCAGGAGTATTTTGCCGCTTGTGCAGTGGCAGATTGGCACTTTTTTCTACCGTCGGATCATTCGCCAGAACAGTCTTCGAGTCAACCCTATCGCATTTTTGAATCCCGTTGGCGCGAGGTGATTTTATTGTGGTTGGGGCGTGGAGATGTGGAGGATGGGAAGAAGGAGGGATTTATTGAGACGTTGGTGAATTTTGAGGATGGATGTTACCAGTTTTATTGGTATCGTGCCTATTTTCTAGCTGCGGTTGGAATCAGTGAATTTAAAACTTGCTATTTGAAAGACCGAATTTTATCAAAAGTAATACAGTTTTCATTTGGTTTTTTCAATCCTGAAATTAACCATTGGCAAAGCTTTTATGAAGAAATCAGGAAAAGTGCTAGAAAAACATTGATGATGACAGATAAAAAGTATATAAATCACAAACTCATAAATCTAATTAAATCTAACAATATTCCAGATGACATACAGTTAGAGGTTTCTGAAAACTTAGCACAAATATCTCCATATGATTCTTATGCTGTTTCTTTTTTGATCAATAGAATTGAAGACAAAGATTTTGAACATCTTCCTTTTCAAAAAATCGAGACTCTAGAAAAAATTAGAAGTAATAACCCGGAAATAATTACTTGTCTAATCCATCTCATAGACAAATGTGTTAATTCAGATAGATTGAATACAATATTTAGGATTATAGAGAAAATTGCGAGTCAAAATATAAAAGTCATAGATCATTGTATGAATATACTAAAAACAACTCAATATGATTACAGATGTTGGACTGTAATGTTAGGCTTGGCTGATATAGGACAAGGAAATAAGAAACTCATTACTGAATTACTCAATCTAGTGCAGCAAACGGAAAATGAAACAACTCGCCACACAGTTATTGTTTGCTTGGGGAAAGTAGCTATACAACATAAAATAGCTATCAAGAGAATAATTCATATTCTCAAAAACACTTCGCAAGAAAAGACTGTTCACTATACCATATCTACTTTGGGAAATATGGCACAAGGAAATAGTGATGCAATAGAAGTCTTAAGTCAATTCATTAAGACCAATCCAAATCCTGATACTTGTAGGCGTGCAGCTTTTAGTTTAGGTCTGATTGATCCTGGCAATTCTGATGCAATTTCTAAATTAATGCAACTCCTGGAAACGGCTAAAGATGAAAAGCATTGTTTACAAGTGGCTTATAATTTAGGCAAACTTGAGCCTGGAAATGCCCAAGCAATAATTTCATTGGAAAATTTAATAGACAAAATAAAAGAAGATCAAATTTGCTGGGAAGCCTGCGAAAGACTGGAATTAATAGATCCTGGAAATCCGGCAGTAATTGAAGGTTTAATCAAAATCCTCAAAACTACAACTATTCCACATATTAGCGATCAAGTAGTTTTTGATAGTTTAGGCAGAATAGCCAAAAACAATAATAAAGCAATCCGCACAATTATTGACTATCTTGCCACCCCAAATATGTTCTCTAGTTTTAGAATAGCAATGGAAAGTTTATATCAAATAACTCTAGGAAATGAATATGTTATCTCTAGTATCCTTAAACTCCTAGAAACTCATAAAGATAGTATTTATTATCATGAAGTAATTCAGGGATTAGGAAAATTCGGACAAGGAAATACTGATGTTATTAAGGCTTTGCTGAAAATCATAGCAACTTCTACTGATCGTATAAGTGTTCACTATGCAGCTAAGAGTCTAGGCGATATTCTCACTACCCATAAACAACGGCAAGAGATAGTTTTTGCTCTCCAACCTCACCTGAGCAATGAAATTAATGAAAATAACTTGCACCTTTTTGATAGTAGCTACAACCTCCTCTGGAAAATTGCCCAAGATCTCCCCTACCCCGACTTCTACCGCGCTTGGCATCATCTCGACACTCCCCCCCATCCCGAAGTCGCAGACCAAACCCCCGTGGGCAAAACTGCCCTCACGGACACCCTCAACGCCCAACTGCGCGACCTCCCCAACCAACTGCACCCCACCCCCCACACCACCCCCGTCTGGGTGGATATCGAACATTTAACCACCATTACCGATGAGGATAAACTCGCCAAAGCCTTCAGTACCCGCGTCTTTCGGCAACTCTTCCCTGGGGAAACCCTCCCCAAAATTACCGACTCTTTTGACCTCGAAACCGAACTCACCAACGCCCAACTGCGCCACCCCCACATTGCCCTGATTCTCCACAACGGCGACCCGCAAGAGTGCCTCCTCCATCTGTGCCAGTTCCTCGCTCCCACTGTCTCCATCGCCTGGATTACCCGTACTCCTCTGGATGCTCCCCTGCGCGGCTTCCCCCCGGAGCAGGAGAATTTGGTCTCGGTGCTGCAATCTTGGCTAGACTTGCTGGCGTGAAAAGAAACCGGGTTTCTCAGGACTTTCCTGGTGGGATACCAATGTAGCAAGAAACCCGGTTTCTACGCCTCATCCTCTCGTTCTCGTCGAGTCAGATAACGAACTTCTTCGAGTAAAACATTAAATCGTGCATCACTTTCCGCTTGTCGCTCCTTAATTAATTCCATATCTCGTTGATTTTGAGCCGCAACTTGTAAGAGCGCTTGACTGGTTACTCTCAACCCATCCACGCTATCTTTGATCTCACTAACACTATCTCTGAGTTCATCTACACTCGAAGCCAACTCATCGAGCATTTCATCCGTCCAACGTTGTCTAACCATTTGTCCTCCTGATTCAGGGAAACGATCGCCGTCATCTAGCTCCAATCGTATTATCGCAAAAATTGAATAGGGTGCGTTATTCACACACCCTACTGCTGGGGTGAAAAGAAAACCGGTTTTCTACCCCGGCCAATCCTGTACTAAGATCGGATGATGCAGTTAAGGATCTTGAACAGATGAAAATTGGATCTCAATATTTGGGAAACAACCAGTGTGAATTTCGAGTTTGGGCCCCTCAACGGCAAGAAGTTGCTGTTCACCTGGTTTCTCCCCAAGAGCGGCTAATTCCCCTTTCACGAGACGAACAGGGGTATTGGTCGGTAACCATTAGTGATGTTCAACCCGGAAGCCTCTACTTTTATCAACTCGACACTACCCTAGACCGTCCTGACCCCGCTTCCTCCCTGCAACCGAAAGGGGTTCACGATGCCTCGCAAGTCGTGGATCATCAAGGGTTTGTCTGGCAAGATCGAGACTGGAACGGTCTGCCCTTAGAGCACTATGTGATTTACGAGCTGCATGTGGGCACGTTTACGACTGAAGGAACTTTTAGCGCGATTATTGACCGACTGCCCGATTTACTCGATTTAGGCATTAACGCCATCGAAATTATGCCAGTTGCCGCGTTTCCCGGTAGTCGCAACTGGGGATATGATGGGGTCTATCTCTATGGGGTGCAATCCTCCTATGGAGGGCCGGATGGACTGAAAACCCTGGTGAATGCCTGTCACCAAGCGGGAATTGCCGTCATTCTGGATGTGGTTTACAACCATTTTGGCCCGGAGGGCAATTATCTTTGGGATTATGGCCCCTATTTCACCAATAAATATCGCACCCCTTGGGGAGATGCAGTCAATTATGATGATGCTTATAGCGACCCTGTACGCAATTTCTTTATCGAAAATGCCCTCTATTGGCTAGAAGAATATCATATTGATGCTCTGCGTTTAGATGCGGTTCATGCCATTTATGATTTTAGCGCCCAGCCTTTTCTGCAACAGTTGGGGGCAGCCGTGGAAGCCTTGGATCAAAAGTTAGGATATGCCCATTATTTAATTGCGGAAAGTGATCTAAATGACGTGCGCGTTCTCCAGTCCCGGGAGACGGGTGGGTGGGGCCATCATAGTCAATGGTGTGATGATTTTCACCATGCTCTCCATAGCCTGTTAACGGGAGAGACTTCAGGATATTACGAAGATTTCGGTCAGGTAAGCCACTTAGCGAAGGCTTATCGCGAAGGTTATGTGTATTCAGGTCAATATTCTGTCCATCGTCAGCGCTCCCATGGCAATTCCTCGTTAAGCTATCCGGGGGAGTGTTTTGTCGTCTGTATCCAAAATCATGACCAAGTGGGAAATCGATTAGCTGGCGATCGCCTCTCTACCCTAGTCGGATTCGATCAGTTAAAATTAGCAGCAGCCGCTGTATTGCTCTCTCCCTTTATCCCCATGTTATTCATGGGAGAAGAATATGGAGAAACCGCGCCCTTTCAGTATTTTATCAGCCATGGCGACCCCGATTTAGTGGCAGCCGTACGTAAAGGAAGAGCCGAAGAATTTAAGTCATTTGGTTGGCAAAAAGAAGTCCCTGACCCCCAAAGTGTGGACGTATTTGAGGAATCGACCTTAAACTGGGAATTAGGACAACAAGGAAATCATAAAATTCTGCGATCGCTCCATAAAACCCTCATCGAATTACGCAAAACTCATCCTGCTTTAGCCTCCCTTAAAACAGAGCATACAAAAGTGATACATCCCACGGATACCTCCGTGATTCTCCTCCATCGTCACGCTAACACTTCTCATGTCTATATCTGTCTAAATTTCAACTCCGATCCGATTACCTTCACCCCCTCCATTCCCCCTGGAGTTTGGACAAAAATCCTTGATTCTGCCGCTCCACAATGGAGCGGTTTCGGACAAACTAACCCCCAAGAACTGAGCGCAGGCAAAGAAATCACGCTCTCCGGTTGGGGATTTGTCTTGTATACTCAATCCTAGCGTTAAATTCCATTGATTGTGTACCCAATACCATTTCTATTAAGGCAAATTGCTCTCAGCCCTTTGTTAGCACCTTTTTAAGCGCCACTTCAGAGCAAAATGCTATAACTCCTGGATTGACGCTATAATCAATCCGAACTGTTTTTCTGATATACTACTTTATGAAAATTCCCACCGCGACCTATCGACTCCAATTTACCCCCCAATTTACCTTTGAAATAGCTCAGTCCATTCTTCGCTACTTATCTGAATTAGGGATTTCTGATATTTACGCTTCTCCCATCTTGAAAGCTCAAAGTGGTAGCACCCATGGCTATGATGTAGTCGATCCCAATCAAATTAACCCCGAACTCGGTGGAGAAGAACAGTTTGAAAAGCTCATTGAAGGGGTGCAAAAACACCAACTTGGCTGGATACAAGATATTGTCCCTAACCATATGGCCTTTAGTAGCCAAAATCCCTTGTTAGTGGATGTTCTAGAGAATGGCCCCAACTCTCAATACAAAGACTATTTTGATATTGATTGGGAACATCCCTATGAAGGCATTAGACACCGAGTTTTAGCCCCATTTTTAGGTAAATTTTATGGAGATTGTCTAGAAAGTGGTGAACTAAAAATCCAGTATAAAAAAAAAGGATTTACGATTAACTATTGGGATTGGAATTTCCCCATTCAGATTGAGTCTTATAGCAAAATATTAGACCATAATTCCGAGCGATTGCGAAACAAGCTAGGCAGAACTCATCCAGATTTTGTTAAATTTCTAGGTGTATTGTACGCGATTAATGCTATTCAATATATTCCCAGCAGTGCAGGTTACCGAGAACGGTACGAACAGATTAGTTTTATTAAAAGCATGATTTGGGAGTTGTGGAATGACAATCCTGAAATTAAAGTCTTTATAGAAGAGAATATTCAAGTCTTTAATGGAGAGGTCGGTAAACCTGAAAGTTTTGATCTACTGGATGACTTACTCAATGAGCAGTTCTTTAGGCTCTCTTTCTGGAAAGTGGGAAATGAAGAACTCAATTACCGGCGTTTCTTTACCGTTAATGATTTAATTTGTGTGAGAGTGGAAGATAGAGCCGTTTTCGATCAAAGTCATAAGCTAATTTTGCAGTTGATAGAAGAAAACAAAATCACCGGATTAAGAATCGATCATATTGATGGCTTGTACGATCCCAAACAATATCTAATTCGATTGAGAAATCAGGCAGAAAATACCTATATTATAGCAGAAAAAATCATCGAACCTCATGAGAAATTGAGAGTAAATTGGCCGATTGAAGGAACGACAGGCTATGATTTCTTGAACTATATCAATGGGATTTTTTGCTATCAAGACTCGGAAGCAGAATTCGATCAGTGCTATAGCCAATTTATTGGTGATGTCTTGAAATGCGATAAGTTAATTGATGAGAATAAACGCAAAATCCTGGAAAAACATCTAGCAGGAGATATTGATAACTTAGCGCATTTGCTCAAACGGATTGCTGACCAGTATCGCTATTCGAGTGACTTTACCATTTATGGGTTGAAAGCGGCTTTGGTGGAAGTGATGGCAGCCTTCTCGGTCTATCGGACGTATATTAGCGGAGAAGTCAGTGGAGAGGAAGTCAATTATGAAGTGAGTACCCTAGACCAAGACTGTATTGCTCAAGTGATTGCCAAGACACAAGAAAATATTCCTAGCTTTTTGAATGAGCTAATTAACGAAATTAGTTTTATTAAAAAGTTCTTGTTGCTGCAATTTGATGACAATTTAACCCCAGAAGATAAAAAACAATGGCTGCATTTTGTCATGCGTCAACAGCAGTTCACGGGGCCGCTGATGGCCAAGTCGGTAGAGGATACGGTTTTATATATCTATAACCGCTTGGTGTCTTTAAATGAGGTCGGTTCTACACCCGGTCAATTTGGGTTTTCTCTAGAAGAGTTCCATGGGTTTAATCAAGAGCGGTGTTCAAATTGGCCCCATGCGATGAATGGCACATCTACCCATGATACAAAACGGGGGGAAGATATGCGCTCTAGAATTAATGTGCTGTCGGAAATCCCGGAGGAATGGAGTACCTATATAAAAGATTGGAAAAAGATGAATGCGGGGTATAAAGACACGGTGCGCGGTTTAGATGTGCCCACTCCCAATGATGAATATTTCCTCTATCAGACTCTGTTGGGAATTTATCCTTTTGATGACCAAGATAAAGGGGAATTTGTACAACGGATTAAGGAGTATTTAATTAAGGCTATTCGGGAAGCGAAGGTCAATACGGCCTGGTTGCGTCCGGATACGGCCTATGAGGAAGGGTTTCTGAAGTTTGTGGATAGTTTATTTAAGGAGACGAAGCAGAATAAGTTTTTACCCTCGTTCCGTCAATTCCAGCAGAAAATTCAACATTACGGTATTTTCAACTCCCTTTCACAAACGCTGCTAAAAATTACGGTTCCGGGTGTGCCTGATTTTTATCAGGGAACGGAGTTATGGGATTTAACGTTGGTCGATCCAGATAACCGGCGGCCAGTAGACTTTAAGAAGCGATTAAAGTTGCTTAATGAAATTCGATCGCAGTGGAAAAAGAATAAGTCTGCTTTATTTACCGATCTTCTCCAGCACCCAAAAGAAGGTAAAATTAAGCTGTTTACTATTGTTCAATCCCTCAAGGCTCGTCAAGACTATCAAGAATTGTTTCAACGGGGAGATTACCAGAAGTTGCCGGTTAATGGGAGTTTAAAATCTCATATTGTAACGTTTATGAGGACTTGGAATGAGCAAAGTGCAATTGTGATCGCTCCCCGGTTTTTAACTCAATTAATTAAGGAAGATGAATACCCCTTGGGGGAACAAGTTTGGCATGAAACTCGAATTTCTTTACCCACGGGGTCTTCTGCGGTGTGGAAAGATGCGATTACGGGGCAAGAAATCCAAGGTGAAAATACTCTGTGGATGCGGGAGATTCTCAACCAATTTCCCGTAGCCTTGCTGATTAAACAAACTTCATAAACCAAGTGGTCATCGGGACATTAGGCCAAATGACTTAATGACTATGCCAAATTTGTTCTCGATAAAAAGCAAAGGCATCAAACATAGCCCCGACGAGACTACAGGTGACTCCAAGCACCAGTAATCCTTCTAGGGGTTCTCCATTGCCAAAAATGGCTAAGAAATGCCAAATGAGGCTTTCTCCGGTTTGGGATAGGGTTGTTAATCCAGGAATTCGAGTCCCTACATCCAAGCCAATCATAACTCCTCCAATCAGAATCCAAGGAGCAACAAAACTGAGTAAAATGGCTAAACACAGGGAACGGACAAAAATCAGTAAAAGGTTCATATGAGTTATATCCAGTAAACCTCACTTCATGGAGGACAACTGGGTGTCATCCGTTTCTACAATAGGCGGAATTTTTCCATTTCGACCAAGAATACAAAAAACTTAAATTTTTCTTTTTAAATCTTTTTGAAGATATGTGGCAAAAAATGAGAGTAAGATTGGGTGATTTTGGTGTTTTTGCTCTGGATTAAAATCAGAATGTTGAATTTTGTATCAGGGATGACGGATGAGAGTTTGATCCCGAAGCGTTGAACAGTATCTATACCTATGCATTCAACTTTGAGATTTTAAGACGATCCTTTTATTAAGGACGTATCTAGTAAAAAATCTTTACAAAAATTCCTTGAAATCCCCTCAAAGATAGCAAGATTGTCACAAGTTTTTCACATCTCAATTATAAGATAGTTGTACTTCATACCGAAGGGGTTGGAGTGGGCGGTTGATGTGAGGTTCTCCATGGTTACTCTATCTGGTTCTTCATCTGCTAGAAAGATGACTCCTAGGCGTAGCTCTTCTTCAGGGCGTTGGATTGGGATCAAGCTAATGGGGAGTTTGCGATCGCGCATGACTCTCTTTATCCTGTTAGGAGTTGTCCCTATTGTCCTAGGCGCTCTGCAATTACAAGCTTTCGATGCGGGACGGCTCATTAACCAGGAGAGTGAACAAATTCTTGACCTTCAAGCCCAACGATTAGCCGATCGCGTCACGCAATGGGATCGGATGAATACCTTACTGGTGCAAAACCTCAGCCGTGAACCTGGACTCTCTCAACTGACTCCCCAACAACTACGTCCCCTACTACAATCTACTCACCATACTTATCAAGAGCAGGTTTGGAGTATTGGAGCTGCAAACCAAGAGGGTAGATTTATCGCCCTGAGCGAACAAGAAACGATTAAACCGATCGATTTTAGCGATCGCAAGTGGTTCCAAGGAGCCATGCAAGGACAACCCATTACCCGTGAAACCCTTATCACTCCACAGACGGAAGAACCCGCAGTGATTTTTTCCACTCCCATTTATGCAGAAACCGGCGATCGCTTCCATCCCCAAGGAGTGATCCGCATGGGTATGGTATTAACGGAACTTTCTAATGTGATTGGTGTAACCCACATTGGTAAAACGGGTTTTGCCTTTCTCGTTGATGAACAAGGTCAACTGTTAGCCCATCCAAACCGGCAATTACTACAAAATAAGCTTCAAGATTTTAGCTCCTATCCCCCAGTTCAACAGCTTTTAAAGGGTGAAGAAGGACTCTTAAAATTTGAAGATAGCGATCGCATCCATTGGTTATCCATATCTGTCAAATTAGCCAATGGTTGGGGAGTCGTTCTCATGCAGCAAACATCTGAAGTCTCCGCTCCCCAGAACTATTATCATCGTTCAGCGATTACCCTCAGTATACTCACCTTAATTGTTGTCGGTTCAATCACTTGGCATTTTAGTCGTTGGGTGACTCAACCGTTAACCGATTTGACAGAAGCCGTATGGAACCTCTCTAAGGGACAGTGGACTCAACGAGTCTATCTCTCGCAAGAGGACGAATTGGGAACCCTCGCCAAAGCATTCAATCGGATGGCGGCTCAGTTACAGCTCACGTTTAAGGCATTGGAAGGAGCTAAAAAAGATTTAGAATTCAAAGTGGTAGAACGTACCCAGCAACTCAATACGACATTAGAAGAATTAAAACACACTCAAGCTCAGATGGTTCAAAGTGAAAAAATGTCTAGCTTGGGACAGATGGTGGCGGGAGTTGCCCATGAAATCAATAATCCAGTCAGTTTTATTCATGGAAATTTAACCCACGCCCAAACCTATACCAAAGACCTGTTATCCTTGGTGCAGCTCTATCAAGAGCATTATCCCCAACCTCCTGAAGCCATCCAACAAGAAATAGAGGCGATCGAACTTGATTTCCTCAGCGAAGATTTTCCTAAAACCCTGCAATCCATGCAAGTAGGAACCGTCAGAATTCGGGAAATTGTCAAATCCTTGCGTAACTTTTCCCGTTTGGATGAATCAGAAGTTAAGGCAGTCGATGTGCATGAAGGCATTGATAGCACCTTGATGATTTTACAAAATCGCCTTAAATGCTGTCAGAGTTGTGCGGCTATTGAAGTGACTAAAAATTATCAGGAACTTCCCTTAATCAATTGCTATCCCGGACAACTCAATCAAGTCTTTATGAATTTGTTGAGTAATGCCATTGATGTCCTTGATGAACGACAGCAGCAATTAGACCGCAAAACATTGAAAGATCATCCCAGCCGGATCACGATTAAGACAGAAGCTCTAGGAGATGCATGGGTTGCTATTCGCATTCATGATAATGGTTCTGGAATTCCACAGTCAGTACAACCTCGTTTGTTTGATCCCTTTTTCACAACCAAACCTATCGGTAAAGGGACTGGTTTAGGACTATCCATTAGCTATCAAATTATCACCCAAAGACATGGCGGACGTTTATGGTTTCAATCGAGTCCGGAACAGGGTACGGAATTTGTGGTGGAAATTCCAGTGATCAATTAATAATTAATAATTAACAATTAGGGTTTTGCCCCATCTCCGTGTCCTGACAAGTGAATGATTTTCATGATTGTGCATCCATAGACCCTCAGAGCGCCCTAAATTTCATAGAGTCATCTCATTCTCCGTGTCCCCGTGTCTGGAGTGTCCCCGCGTCTCCCCCATCTTCCCTATCCCCCCATCCCCCGTGGTACAATGATTGCGATTAGGGATTCAAAGATTTAATTGCTGTTTCTGTGCCTGAACTTACCGATCTCGAACAACTCTCTACTGCCCTCTCGTCGCCGAATGGGAAAACCCAACTGAAAACCCTTGAGACTCTCAGCACTTTGGGGAGTTCCGGGGAACAGGTGCTGATGGATTTTCTGGCGAAGAGCGATCGCCACCACCCCACTTGGCCACAGGGAACGGCATTCCTAAAGCTCAGAGCATCTGCGTCTTCTGTGGTGCAAGAGTTTCTCAATCGTGAGTTTCCCCAAGGAATGGTTCCTTTAAATACAGATCGCGATATTGATTACAGCTCCCTACAAGCGCTGTTGATCGAGCAGAAATTCCAAGAGGCCGATCGCCTGACGCTCCTGAAAATGTGTGAACTCGCAGGAGAAAGTGCCATGACTCGGAAGTGGCTGTATTTCTCCGAAGTGAACCAATTTCCCCGAACCGATTTACACACGATTAATACCCTGTGGCTCGTGTATTCCGAAGGTAAATTTGGATTCTCCATTCAACGGGAGATCTGGTTATCCTTGGGCAAAAACTGGGAAAAACTCTGGCCGAAAATTCAATGGCGTACGGGTAAAACTTGGACGCGGTATCCGGGTGGCTTTATCTGGGATTTGACCGCTCCCAAGGGGCATTTACCCCTGACGAACCAACTGCGAGGGGTTCGGGTGATGGATTCACTCCTTTCCCATCCCGCTTGGACAGAGTAAAAAAGGAAGGCGTAAATTCTTTATGCTACCTTGATTGATAAACAGATGAGAGATCTGATTGTTGTGTTAGTGAAGTAAATCGATGATCCAATTGAGAATAAAATCGCTCGCCTTGGGTACGATGTTAGCTGGGTTGCTCTTGGGGGCGATCGCCTGTAGCAATACCTCCGGCGAAAATACCACGGAACAAGCCTCCGAGGACTTACCTGGAGCAGGCATAACCTTAACCCATGCTCAGAGTAGCTTGCTCGAAGAACACTTTCAAACTCTAATTATCAACAGAGCCTTAGAGCAATTGGGATACGAGACTCAACCCCCGAAGGAACTGACCTACCCCACCATGTTTGCGGCGATCGGTAACGGAGATATAGACTTCACTGCGGTGAATTGGGAAAGACTACACACCGACTTTTACGAAAATAGTGGGGGAGATGAAAAATTAGCCCACGTTGGAGTCCTCACCCCTGCGGTATTACAAGGATACCAAATGGATAAAAAAACTGCCGATGAACATAACATTACCAGTTTAGAACAACTCAAAGACCCCGAACTTGCCAAACTCTTTGATACCGATGGCAATGGAAAAGCCAATTTAACGGGATGCGATCCCGGTTGGGGGTGTGAGTTGGTAATCGAACACCATTTAGATACTTATGGGTTGCGAGATACGGTAGAACATAATCAGGGTCAATATTCTGCCCTGATTGCTGATACAATGGTTCGCTACAAGGAAGGAGAACCCGTTTTGTTTTACACTTGGACTCCTTATTGGGTTGGTGGCGTGTTGAAACCCGGTGAAGAGACCATTTGGCTGGAAGTTCCTTATACAGATCTACCCGAAGCACAAGGGGAGGTGTCTGAAGCTGATACCACAGCCAATGGTAAAAATCTCGGTTTTGTCGTTGATCGTATTAGGGTTGTCGCCAATAAAGAGTTTATAGACGCTAATCCGGCAGCTAAAAAGCTCTTTGAGCTAGTAGAAATTCCCATTGATGCCATCAATACCCAAAACATGCTAATCCAAGAAGGAGAAAATACACAACAAGACATTCAACGTCATGCGGATGAGTGGATCGCCGACAATCAAGAGTTATTTGATAGTTGGGTAGAACAAGCGATGCAAGCTCAATCTTAATCCCCATTTCTTTCAGCTTGCCATCCATGAACACGTTGGCAGACAAGGGTCTAGTGACCCTTGTTTTGTTGAGTATTATTAGCCAAAAGAAAGGGTTGATTGTTTTATCAGAATTGATATCCTCTGGCCTGTTTTTTGAGTCTAGTCTTAATCGGTAAACAGAGCAGAGATCTGATTGTTGTGTTAGTGAAGTAAATCGATGATCCAATTGAGAATAAAATCCCTCGCTTTGGGTACAATGTTAGTGGGGTTGCTCTTGGGGGCGATCGCCTGTAACAATACCTCTAGGGGCAATAATACTACAGAACCTTCTGGCAACTTACCTGAGGAAGGAGTAACAGTAATCTCCGCCCATAGTAACTTGCTAGAAGCGCGGTTTCATACTGAAATTGTCAACAAAGCCTTAGACCAATTGGGATACGAGACTGAAATTCCCAAAGAACTTACCTTTCCAACCCTCTATGTCGCGATCGGCAGCGGAGATATACAGTACACTGCTGTAAATTGGGAAAGGCTACACACTGAATTTTATGAAAATGGGGGTGGGGATGAAAAATTAGCCCAAATTGGAGTCCTAACCCCTGCGGTATCACAAGGATACCAAATCGATAAGAAAACTGCCGACGAATATAACATTACCAATTTAGAACAGCTCAAAGATCCCCAAATTGCCCAGCTCTTTGATACCGACGGTAATGGAAAAGCCAATTTAACGGGATGTAATCCGGGTTGGGGTTGTGAGTTAGTGATCGAACATCAATTAGATGCTTATGGTTTGCGCGATACTGTCGAACACGATCAGGGGGAATATTCTGCCTTGATTGCCGATACTGTGGTGCGCTACAACGAAGGGAAACCTATTCTTTTCTATACTTGGACTCCCTATTGGCTGGGTGGTGTATTAAAACCCGGTGAAGAGACCGTTTGGATTGAGGTCCCTTATACCAATCTACCCGAAGCACAAGGAGAAGTGTCCGAAGCCGATACCACAGCCAACGGAAAAAATCTCGGTTTTGTCGTCGATCGCATGAGGATTGCCGCAAACAAAGCGTTTGTGGAAGCCAATCCTGCTGCGAAAAAGCTCTTTGAAGTGGTGGAAATTCCCATTGACGATATTAATGCTCAAAACCTGCTCATGCAAGAGGGAGAAAATACACCCGAAGATATCGATCGCCACGTTAATCAGTGGATTGCCGACAATCAAGAGTTATTTGATAGTTGGGTAGAACAAGCGATGGAAGCTCAATCTTAATCCTATTTTCTTTCAGCTTGCCATCCTACCCATACTTTTGCAGACAAGGGGCTGGAGACCCCTTATTGAGTCGAGCATTATCAACGACAAGAAAGAGGATTAGTGTTTATTGTGCAGGTGACGATGGTTGGTTGTTTTAGCAGAATTCATCTCTTCTGGTAGGTCTTTTGAGTCCAGTGTATTGTTGTCCGTTACGGCGATCGCAATCAAGGGGCTGATCGCGGCTTGTCTTAGTCCTTGACGAACCAGTTCATTTAAATACCGCTGTTGCAACTTGTACCATTCTTTCCAGCATTCGTAACGCTGTTTAGTCAACAGCTTAGTCAATCCAGGCCCTTCCTGTCTCCAGTTAGAAGGTAGAACTTCATCCAAAAAAGCTTCCAATACCAAAGTATCTTGAATCGTGCCTAAAACTTCCTGAATTTGCTTAATCTCCTGCACATATTCTTGATAAACCGGCCCATAATGCTGTCTAAACAAGCTCATTTGATAGCGTACCCGTTTGGCTTGTTTGCGCAGATCGTGTAATGCTTCGCCCTGTTCTGAAATCTGGGCTTCAGCCCCCTTGAGAGTTAACCGAGTTTGCCGCTTGATTTTCTCTCCCTCTACAGTTACCCCAACCCACCAAGCTGGATGCAGCAATAATTGATTAATGTAAGGTAACAAGAGATCGGGTAATACACTATTAACCGGTAGTTCTGCCCAATTCTGATAGTGCGGCTCTTCCAACCATGTGTTTACCGACTGCTTAAAGTTCTTATACGTCTTACCCTTGAGGAAGTTTTTCACGGTTTTGAAAACTTTAGAGCGTCGTTTGGATAATTTTTGCAAGGCTTTCTCTAATAAGGGTTGCTCCTTAGCTTTTACTTGGGGTTGATACTCTTGCAGAGCTTCTTGCAGCACATCTAAATCTCGCAACTCTCCCAGGATTCTGGCCATTTTACCAATCCGCTTGTTACTCATCTGGGGGGGTAAGTCTAAAATGGGGGCAAAACCGGTAACTGCACTGCGTAACCGGCGCATTCCAACCCGCATCTGATGTAAATCTTCCGGATCTTGGTCAGCTAAAACCTTCTGTTCATAAGCGATCGCTTTGTGGAAATACTTTTCCATGCCCAGATAAGCCCAATCTCTTAACTGTTGCGTTTGAGAGTATCGCTGTTGAATCATCGTCTGTGCCCCTTACAATCAAATGAATCGCTCTAGCTGTTTAGGATATTTAGCTAAGAAGATCTAGGATAACCGACTTACACTCTCCTAGTAATTTGAATTATCAAAACTTCACAACTCTAAACTGTATCCGTTAGTACAGATCATTGCCTTCTGCTTTCAAACTGACTCACCCATGGCGATCGCCCAATTGATCGACACAAGCAAGCCTTGACCCATCCATCTATTGAAATTGGTCTCTAAGCCCTATATACTAAACTATAGATCAACCTTTTCTCAATTTACAGATTATTATGCCTCTCTACGATTATTTCTGCCCTAGTAATAATCGCCAGGTGGAAGTTTTTCATTCCCTCAATCAGACCATCGACACTTGGGGCAAACTGTGTGAATTAGCCCATATTGATCCTGAATGCACCCCCTTAGATGCACCGGTGCGTCGTTTAGTGAGCGCGCCTATGCTCAGTATTCCCACAAGCAATAATGATTACAAAAATTTAGGGTTTAGTAAACTAGTCAAGCGGGATGACGGCGTTTATGAAAACGTCACGGCAAAAGACGGAGAAGACCCCATTTACTATCGAAATCAAAGCTCTACCCATGGTGCTGACTCGAGTAGGTAATTCCCCTTCAGCTTAAACCATCCCTTCAATGAAGCCTTGATAGAATCACGCAAGTAACTTAACCCATTACCCAGAAAGAACCGTTATTTAACAAGGGGCTTCAGCCCCTTGTTAAGCGGAGTGTCACCAAGACAAAAAGCATTTACATGGGAGGGGCTGTTTTCGTGCCTAAATGGATAGACTTATCTGCACCCCGATAAGCATAATCAATGCCTAATTCTTTACAGAAATCTGCCAAGATGACATAAGTAGAACGCTTTAATAAAACTCCTTGCACAAAGGGTTGCACAGGGAAATCTTGGTCACCAATGGCATTTCCATTCACATCCAAGGGACGATTTAGGTAAATGTCAACATTGGGAAAATTGGGAATAATAGGAGCATCGGTCATATACTGAGGTTTGTATTTATCCGAAAGTAGGTTAATAAACCGGATGTCCCCGCTTTGGACTGTACCAATTCTGATTTGGAAGGGTGAGGTTAAATCTAATAACCGAGCATAACACCGGTTATCAGACAGGATATATCCTGTAGAAATTACTCGACCCCCAAAGAAGAGCCGACATTCTGTTTCCTGTTGATAATTTTCGATCTTTTGTAAGTCCGGATCGGCAGCAGCTTGCATGAAATTACGGATTTTATCTCGAAGGATATCACCCCCTACACCACCGCGATCGGAAGATTTCAGTTGCCACCAGTCCCAGCGCTCTGCTGTTCCTCCGGGCCATCCATCATGCCAACTAATGGGGCCATAATTATCATGGGGGAGACCATAATATCTAGCTGTACCAAAAGAAACTCCTGTACCTCGCCAAGCTTGCCACTTGGAGAAATCCCGATTGGCGGCTGCTTCTGCATGAGTCATGACAGTAGAGATGGTAATATCGTTGGGACCCCAACCCAAATCTAGGGCTAGGGATGCCACTTCTTTACACATATTGTCAATCTGAATATTAGTAGGAGGATAATCTCGCCAAGCCACTCCTCCCATACAAGAGCAACAGATACTAACAGAATTCGCATTGCGGGCATAAGTATGAGTCCGCAACATTTGGTCATAGCCGGTGAGCCGTTTAACTGTGCCATCACTCATGACTATAGTATGGTAATGACCAGGAGTTGCCCAGTTATAGTGAGTTCCACTCCAGTGTAAATAGATTTTCCGAATGATTTGACTCATAAACTTGCCTGATCCTAAGATATCGACCTCATTATATTTCAGGGATTTCGTCTAGAATATTAAAGTTGGGCAAAAAAGAAGCTTTCTTTAAAAAGAGCGATCGCCTCGATCCGCAATTTAGCCTAGTTCGTGACCCCTCTCCCTGACTCACAAAATCCCCAAGATCGAGTAAAAGTCCTCTCCCCAAACAGGTTCAGAATGCACCATAATAGGAAACAGAACTGGCCAAGGTTTTGGCTAACTCCACCCTTCACCCTATAACTGAATAAAACCTCCTACCACCATGACTGCCATCGTGCATTCCCTCTTTGATGCCCTCGCTCCTGAACCTTCTGAAGACTCCTTATCTGCCAGTACCCTAAAACTCGCTGTTGGAGATGCCCGTGAAGTCCTTGAACAACAACGACAGAAAAACCAAACCCTAACCACTAAACTCAATATATTATTTGTAACGAATGGAGCCTTGCTAACCAGTTTAACCCTATCTCGGTTGGTGCTAGTACCTAACCTGATCACAGTTGCTGAGTTGCTGGGCTTTCTTGTAAACTTTACATTGCTGATTTCGGCATTTCTCCCTCGGCAAATGGCAGTCAGCCCCAATTTAGGCGATCGCAAATTCCTCGAAACTTACCTCTCCCTCTCACCCGAGGAGTATCAACTCCAAATGTTGGTTAACTGGTCAGAAGCCTATAATGCCAATAAACAACGCCTTGATGATATCTCCCAATCCCTCTCCTATGCTGCTTATGCGACTTGGATGTTGGCGCTGGTGATTCTGACAGATATGGTAGTGGCTAACTTCTGTCCAGGGATGGCTTGTTTCCCTACTGTTTTGACTTACTTTGCCCTATGAGTTCCACTGCGGACAATCCCAATCCTCCCAAAAAGAAAGTCAACCTGCCGGAACCGGATCAGGATAATATTACGGTACTAACCAATAAGTTGCCCAAAAGGCCAATTTTGCCGTGGAACCGTTACGATTCTCCTTGGCACGATCCAGAAAAGAAAGATTCTTTGAAAGAAGAAGAGTCTAAAATAGCACCGAATGTAGAATATGAAGAGGCTGAAACTCCAGAAGAAACGCAAAAAGGAAATACAATTCCCTTTAAGCGCCATCAAGGATAGGTGTACTGATTACCAATTGCCCATTACCATAATTCTAATTGTCCTGGGGGAACATTCCCTCGGCGGTTTCGGTGGTATCCCAAGTGGCAACCGGTGCAGACAGCGACTAGATTTTCTAATCGATTGTCTTCTGGCCGAAAATTACGATACTCAGGCTAGCTTCCTACAACTCAACATTATTTAACTGTGCAGCAGCTAAGTTGGATTGCATTAAGTTAGCTTCCCCCAGTTTTGCTTCTTTATCTTCTTCTTCAGCAAAAGTAAGCAAGGCCAGATTGAACCCGTCAATATTAACCCCAGGTAAGATGTAGCACTCTGTTGCCCTAGTGGTAGGACAGACAAAACCATAGACATAAGTCCATTGATAGCAATGGTGGACGGAGGCAATGGGACGGGAGCCGATAGGACTCCAGACTTTGCACACAATCGGTTTGAGTCCGACACCTCATCAAATGCCCAAATCTCCACCTGTGCATCGGGATAGTCCTTCTCCAGCTTTGCCTTCAACTGAGGTATTTTTTTTAACGGCTTCTTGCTCTTACTTATCTCCTTTGGCATAGTGGGGACGGGGTCGTTGCCATGATGGTTTCAGCTTCTTCAAGTAGTCCCAACCCCTTTGGTTCTAAAGCAGGGGCCGTCCCGTGACTTTCTCTATCCATCTGGCTACTTTCGGCCCTGTCCAAACCCCACCATCGGACGGTGGGCTTTCTAGCTGATCGGCAGTAGGTATTTTGTTCACTTCCCCCACCTGTTATTCTTTCTTAGGGTAGGTTTAGGATGGTTATAGCTCAAAGGCAATCACACATTGGAGAGAAAACTATAATGTTATCTTGGAACAGACGTGAGAAGTGGACAGTAAATTAGAGTTCAAATAGGATTTTATGTACCTTGAGCAATTTAAATCAAAATTTGACTATTCAGGAGATACATTTCACAAAAAAGTAGAATCTTGTACTAATCAAGAAATTTCACATCTTGAAGAAAAATTAAATATAAAGTTTCCCTTAGCTTATCAAGAATTCCTGTTATGGGGAGGAAAAAAGGCGGGTGGCTTAATGGAAGGATCTGATTGTTTTTTTGAAAATCTTGAGATCAATCAAGAAACAGCTAAGTTGATTATAGAAGAGGATGATTTTCCCTTGTCACTCCCACAGAGTTCTTTAGTTTTTTTTATGCACCAAGACTATTATTTTTTATTTTTCAAAACTGCTGATGGTGATAATCCTCCTGTTTATTCTTATCAAGAGCATCAATCACGTAATTCTTTTAAACTGGAATACTGGAGTTATACAAATTTCTTAATCGATTACCTAGAAAAAGAAGCAGCTTGGCGTAAGAAATGGAAAATGTAAGGAAGGTGGGGTATAGGATTTTTAATGGGTTTGTGAACGATAAAGTTCGTTCTCTCCCTTAGTATAGTCGATTCGGTTAACAGTGAGACATAATTGTAGGGGCGAACGGCCGTTCGCCCCTACAGATACCGACGTTATAGATTGACTATAAGTAGAAATGGATAGGATCGCAGATGGAAGAACGTTCTTTGGGCTTAAAGTTGGTGATTATGTATAAAGGGTTTCTGGCAGTAGTAATGGCTGTTTTAGCGATCGCCTCGGCTTGGAGTTGGAGAAATTATGAGGCGATCGCACAGTGGGCAGAAGGCTACTTGGTTAATGGGGAATACAACACCATTGAATGGATTGTTCATTACATCCTCCATCATCAAGTGTCCGAACTGCAATTGATTGCCAGAATAGCTAGTGTTTATGCCCTAGGATTAGGAACAGCAACCCTAGGGTTATGGTATGGAAAATCCTGGGGAAATTTTCTTGTTACCCTATTAGCTGGGTTACCTCTACCAGTGGAAGTTTGGCAATCGATTCACCATCCTTCAGCCAATCATGTCATCCTTTTAGGGTTGAACTTGTTGGTCTTTTTCTATTTGCTCAATCATCTCCAGCAGCAACAGAAAACGGCCAAATTGTCCTGATCTCTATAGCAGAGAAAGGGAGAGTTAGGACATTTTCTATTGCGATTCGTGCCTGTTGCTAGAGTGCCTTAAACCATCACCTACCTTTTCTGCTATAGCAGAGAAGGAGTTGGTTATACCATTTCTCATTACATCACAAACCGCTGTAAGCACTCTAGCAATAACTATTGTTCTATCGTGCCACCCTAGAAAAGGGTTCCCAGCCGCTCGCGTCTTTAAATATCGGTAGTGTGCTACAAAATACTTTTGAAAAACGCTAAGGTCTCTTTCAGAGCAACAATAAAGCGATCGATTTCTGCAAATGTATTGTAGAAATATAAACTCGCTCTAGCGCTGGAATTAATCCCTAAAATCCGGTGTAAGGGCTGGGTGCAATGGTGTCCGGTACGAATCGCTACACCCGATTGATCCAAGAGGGAGGAGATATCATTGACGTGAATATCACCCGTGGTAAAAGTGGCGAGGGCGGCTCTAACAGTCTTCTGACTGGGTCTTGGCCCGTAAATTCTCACGTCGGGAACTTGCAGGAGTTGCTCAAACAAATAATCGGTTAACTCCAATTCGTAGGCGTGTATTTTGTCTAATCCAATACCCGTTAAATAATCGACGGCTGCGCCCAGGGCGATCGCCTCGGCAATGGCAGGGGTTCCAGCTTCAAATTTATGGGGCAGTTCGGCATAGGTGGCGCGATCGAGAAATACTTCAGCAATCATTTCCCCACCCCCCAAAAAGGGCGGCATCGCTTCAAGTAATTCTAATTTGCCATACAAGAACCCAATGCCAGTAGGACCGCACATTTTATGACCAGAAGCCACTAACCAATCACAGTCAATGGCTTGAACATCTAACTTTAAATGGGGGGCACTTTGGCAGGCATCAATTAACACTTTTGCGCCGATTTTATGGGCTTCCTGCACGATGTCTTCCACTGGATTAATACAGCCCAATGTATTAGAACCATGGACAACTGTAACTAATTTGGTTTGGGAACTGAGCAAGGACTTAAACTGCTCAAAATTGAATTCTTCCGTGTCTGTTAGCTCGACAAACTTTAGGACTGCTCCGGTTTTCTGGGCAATCATTTGCCAAGGCACTAAATTACTATGATGCTCCATCACCGAAGTAATGATTTCATCCCCCGGTTTTAAGGTATTTAATCCCCAAGCATAGGCAATGAGATTAACCGCTTCACTGGCATTCCGGGTAAAGACGATTTCATTACGCGATCGCGCATTCACAAACCCTGCAACCTTATCCCTAGCGCCTTCATAAGCTTCTGTCGCGCGACAACTGAGTAAATGAACCCCCCGATGCACATTGGCATTATCTCGCTGGTAATAGTGCTGTAAAGTCTCTAAAACAACCCTGGGTTTTTGGGAAGTTGCCGCATTATCCAAATACACTAAAGGATGTCCGTGAGCTTCCTGATGAAGAATCGGAAAATCATCTCGGACAAGGGCAGCTAGGGGTTTGGGCTGGGTAAACGTCATCATAGGGTTATGAATAGAGAATGATTAGGGAAAGTTTGAGGGATGCGGAGATAGGGAGATGGGGGGATAGAGATGTTTTATTTCCCCCCTTTTTTAGGTTGGCTCACACAGATCAAAAATGAGTCCGGCACGAGAGACACTGAGCCAGGGTAGTTTGCAAGGAAGTTAGGGGAATACGAGATAAAATATCATTGGCAAAGGCATCAATTAACAAATGACGACTCGCTTCTTGAGATAAGCCCCGACTTTGTAAATAAAAGACCTCTTCCTCTTCTAACTGACTTACCGTTGCCCCATGGGAGCATTTGACATTATCGGCGGTAATTTGCAGTTGAGGTTTGGTGTCTACTTTTGCTTTGTCTGACAAAATTAAATTGCGATTGAGCTGCTGGGCATGGGTTAACTGAGCAGCTTTAGGCACAAAAACCTTGCCATTGAAAATAGCATGGGCATTCCGATCCACAATACATTTATGCAGTTGGTTGCTGCTGCCATTCGGATACAAATGATTAATACTACTATGGGTATCAGAGCATTGTTTGCCGGTGATTTCAGTTAAGCCATTGAGAGTCGTTTGGGTTCCTTCTCCCTGCTGGATCGCATCAATGGTGTGACGGGATAAACCCGCTCCTAGACTAATGCCATTCAGGGTATATCGACTGTCGCGGTTTTGGCAAATTGCGGTTTTGCTGATGTGGATACTTTGCTGTCCTTCTTGCTGAATGCGAGTATGGTTAACCTGGGCGTTATCCTCTAACCAAACTTCCGTAACTGCATTACTGAAATAGGGGGTAATTCCGGGAGCGGCGGGACAACTGCTAATCGTAACATACTGTTCAACTAGGGTAACCGAACTGTTCGCTCCAGCAACCACTAAAGTCCGAGGACTGGCAAGTGCCGGTTCCCCATTCTCCGCCGATAAAAACAGCACATGAATCGGCGTTTCGACAACCTGATTGGCTGGTATCCAAACCAGCGCCCCATCCTGTAAGCTGGCACTATTTAGGGCAGTAAACACCTCTTGAGTTCCCGGTTGTTTGCCTAAATAGGGATTGAGTTTAGCTTCCGGAACCACCCCTGATAAGAGATGGGTGACGGTTTCTAAATTCACGCCAGAGAGATCCGAGAGATCGGGAGAATACACCCCATTGACGAATACCAGGCGACTGTTTGCTGCCTCGGGTAGGATAAAGGGCGTAATATCAATCTTGAGGGTTTCCTCCGGAAAAGTAGCGGGTTGGAAATTCACCCCCAAGAGGCGAGAAATATCTGTAAACCGCCATTCCTCATCCTGGGAGCTGGGGAACTGAAGTTCCGAGGCGATCGCCGCTCCATATTCCCGTACTGCTTGAATTAAAGACACCAGAGCTGGATCGAGTTGCGGGCGATCGAACCCTAGACGAGTGTTCAGAAGCTGTTGTACGGCTTGAAACCGGGGACTTTCCCGATTCAGATCCATGGAGGCGATCGCCCCAACTGAAAGCATATTCATCCTATTTCACCCCCTGTAATGCTTCCTCTAGAATCCAGTCATATCCCCTAGATTCAAGTTCTAAAGCCAACTCCTTATCCCCCGTGCGTAAAATTCGGCCATCTGCCATAACATGCACATAATCGGGGACAATATAATTCAACAACCGTTGATAGTGGGTAATCATCAATACCGCATTATCCGGGCGCGTCAACTGATTTACCCCATTGGCGACAATTTTCAGCGCATCAATATCCAAGCCTGAATCCGTTTCATCTAAAATCGACAATGTCGGTTCTAGAAGGGCCATTTGCAGAATTTCATTCCGCTTTTTCTCCCCTCCAGAAAACCCTTCATTCACACTGCGATCTAAAAATGCCGCATCCATTTTTACGACTTCTAACTTCTCTTCTACCAAATCTTGGAAGTCGAACGTATCTAACTCTTCCAAACCCTCTTGTTTGCGTTTAGAATTATAGGCAACGCGCAAAAAGTCTAAATTACTTACACCTGGAATTTCCAAGGGATACTGGAATGCCAGAAACACCCCAGAAGTTGCCCGGTCTTCTGCTTCCATTTCCAACAAATTCTCACCTTTATAAATTACCTCGCCACCCGTGACTTCATAGGCAGGATGACCGGCAAGAATCTTAGAAAACGTACTTTTCCCAGACCCATTGGGTCCCATAATTGCATGGATTTCTCCGGCATTAATTTCCAGATTTAACCCTTTGAGAATCGATTGTCCCGCCACGTTAGCGGTGAGGTTGCGTACTGATAAAATGCTCATCTTTAACCCACTGTTCCTTCTAGTTTCAAACTCAATAACTTATCTGCTTCTACCGCAAATTCCATCGGCAGTTGATTAAACACATCCTTACAGAAGCCACTAATCATCATCGAGACAGCATCTTCGGCAGAAATTCCCCGTTGGGCAAAATAAAAGAGTTGGTCTTCCCCAATTTTGGAAGTCGAGGCTTCATGCTCCACTTTTCCAGAATTATTCTGCACCTGGATATAGGGGAATGTATTGGCTTCGGCATTATCCCCAATTAGCATGGAATCACATTGGGAATAGTTTCTCGCCCCTTCTGCCTTGGGATTAACCTTGACCAAACCCCGATAACTGTTGGCAGAACCACCGGCAGAAATTCCTTTAGAAATAATCCGGCTGCGAGTGTTTTTGCCCACATGAACCATCTTGGTTCCCGTATCTGCTTGCTGCTTATTGTTGGTGAGAGCAACCGAGTAAAATTCGCCCACGGAATTATCGCCGACTAACACGCAACTGGGATATTTCCAAGTAATTGCAGAACCGGTTTCCACTTGAGTCCAGGAAATTTTAGAATTGACTCCTTTACAAATTCCTCGTTTGGTCACGAAGTTATAAATTCCACCTTTGCCATTTTCGTCTCCTGCATACCAGTTTTGTACGGTGGAATATTTAATATCGGCATTATCTAAAGCGACCAATTCCACAACTGCCGCGTGCAGTTGGTTCGTGTCGTACATCGGAGCTGTACAGCCTTCCAGGTAGGAGACCTGAGACCCTTCATCAGCTACAATTAAGGTGCGCTCAAATTGTCCGGTATCTCCACTGTTAATCCGGAAATAGGTGGACAGTTCCATAGGGCATTGGGTGTTTTTGGGAATATACACAAAGGAACCGTCACTAAATACGGCACTGTTGAGAGCCGCAAAGTAATTGTCTCCGACAGGAACTACACTACCGAGATATTTTTCTACCAGTTCGGGATAGTCATGAACGGCTTCGGAAATGGAGCAGAAAATCACGCCTTCTTTGGCGAGTTTTTCCCGGAAAGTTGTAGCAATAGAAACGCTATCAAAAACGGCATCAACGGCAACGTTAGAGAGTCGTTTTTGTTCGGACAAGGGAATACCGAGTTTCTCGAAGGTTTCTAGGAGAGCGGGGTCAACTTCATCGAGACTTTTCTTTTTATCTTGCTGTTTCGGAGCCGAATAATAGCTAATATTTTGGTAGTCGATGGGGGGATATTGAAGATGAGGCCAATTCGGTTCCTTCATTTCTAACCATCGACGGTAGGCTTTGAGACGGAAGTTGAGCATGAATTCCGGTTCATTTTTCTTGGCGGAAATCAGGCGGACTACGTCTTCGTTTAAGCCGTTGGGGATTTTGTCGGTTTCAATGTCGGTGATGAAACCATATTTGTAGGGTTGGTTGACTAGAGTTTTAACGCTAGTGGACATGGTGGGTGTTCTCTACTGACTGGTGGGACAAGGCTGGGTCTATTAGACTTCTTGCAGAAGGTGAGGGAATAGGAATAAAAATGCAAGATTACTCCATTACTATTTATTTTCTACCCACTTATGCAAGAGGTCTATTCCTTGATGAGCTTAGGATGTGGTGACGGTGTTGGTCGTACCGCGAATTTGATCGATGCTGATATTTCTTTCTGTGCCAACAAAGGGATTATCTTCGGTGAGGAAAAGCATACAGTGGCATTCTTTGCGCTCGCGCATGGGGACGCAAGGGCAGTTCCAGTAAGCAGCTTTGGCTTCGGCTTCTTTGTCTTCATAGTGACGACAGGGGCATAGGGGAGCGCCAAGTTCGTCTTTGTGTTTGGCGAGTCCTTCGATGACGACGGCTGTGATGCTCAGATCGGAACAAAAGTAAGTGCCGGTATTGTCCGCATATTTTTCGGAAAATTTCCGCATCGCTTCTAGACTATGCTCTGTGGCTTGTTGGGGTTGGGATGATAGGGTCATGGGCAAATTTTTAATGAACGAACAGAATTAAACTGAGTATAATGGGTTTAAACAACTTGATTGTTGCTTTACTTATGAGTTTAGCGTAGTTTAGCAACAAGTTTGTTGTCAAATTCTAATTTTGGCATCATGTGTACGCTGTAGTGGTGATTAAGTTTTGTGATGATCATGGGAATCGCTCACCAAATCTCGACGAAACGGACCATTCTGGAGTACCTACTCAAGGATGGTCGAGCAACAGCTTTGGGCTTGGCCGAGGCGTTGGGGGTTAGTCCCCAAGCGATTCGGCGACACCTGAAGGACTTGGAAGGGGAGGAGTTGATTGAGTATGAGGTTGTGCATGGGGATAAGGAGGGACATTCTTCGATGGGACGGCCCCAACATTGGTATTCCTTGAGTCGAAAGGGTCGCGATCGCTTCCCAAATAATCACGGTGAGTTTGCTGTGGCTCTTCTGGATACTTTAGCGGAAACGGTGGGCAAAGACCAAGTGGGGTCTATTTTGCAGAAACAATGGCAACGTAAAGCGCAAGTTTACCGCGATCGCCTCAGAAATGGCACGATCTCCGAACGAGTGGAGAAGTTGGTGGAACTCCGACAGCAAGAAGGCTATATGGCCCAATGGTATGCTGTAGAACCGGATGCCCAGAATCCGAATGGGGCGACTCGATTTATGTTAACTGAACATCATTGTGCCATTGCGGATGTAGCAGAATCGTTTCCGACGGTCTGTGGCCATGAATTGGAGATGTTTTCGGATCTGTTTCCTGATTGTGAGGTGGAACGCACCCATTGGATTATTGATGGAGAACATCGCTGTGGTTATTTAATTGCACCGTTGATGAATACGGCTGAATCAGCTTAAGTTTGGGCGATCGTTCCAGAAAATTCAATTAAATAAACCTTACGTTTCTCAAGCTTCTGGGTTGGGTGGGAAAGAATAGTGTTGAATGCAAGCCTTTTTAATTTTTAATCGATTATGAATTCCCGCTTACCGGTCGAATTTCTCACTGAAGAAGAAGCGATGATGGTCGATTCAGCTTTATTATCGTCGGCTGATAAGTTTTCTACTCGACTAGCGATTTACGCCTGTCGCGCTCTGAGAGAGATTAGTCTACAGACCCATCAACCCGCAGAGTCGATTTCTGAGGAGGCGATCGCCGATTGGGTGAAACACGACCCCCATATTCAGAAGATTATCGATCTTGATGAGAGCTTTATCAATTTTTTTGCACGTTTGGTGAGTTCAGCACGGGTTCCCTTGAATGAAATTGCCCAGGAAATCCAAGTGAAGGTAACCGATTTAAAGGTGATCGATATTGTTTTCTGGTTTGAAAAAGACCGCCGCATTGAAGTCTAACCGCTCCCTGAGCGGAGCGCCGCACTGAGCGAAGCCGAAGTGTCGAAGGGAGCGCCTGCGTCTTCCTATTTCCTATCCCCTATTGCCCTAAACCGAGGGTCTTCAAAGAGGGCGATCGCCTGCTCTAAAGGAAGAGGTCGCGAAAAGAAATACCCTTGACCGTAAGTACAGCCAAAGGATTTTAGCGCTTGCAAATGCTCATCAGTCTCGATCCCTTCACCGACTACGGTCATGCCCAAGGTTTTGGATAAATCGACCATTGCTTGACAAATACTGCAACTTTTATTCTGCTCTTTCACATTCATTCCCTGGACAAATGACTTATCAATTTTTAGGCTATCGAGATGGTATTCATTCAGATATTGCAAACTAGAATATCCTGTGCCGAAATCATCTAAAACCAAAGGAAATCCTAAAGCCTGGCATTGCTGCACCCAGGCAATTTCCCGTTCGCTATCAAATAAAGTCCGCTCTAAAATCTCTAGCTTCACTTGCTGATAATTGAGTCCATATTTATCGGTACAATTGAGTAAAAACTCTAGAAAATTAGGTTCTTCAATTTGGCAATTGGCAATATTAAAACTCATGCTCACGGGATAGTTGACCCGTTTTTGAAGAGTCTTAAGTGCTTCTAATCCGGTTTCTATTACCCATTGACCAATGGGCACAATTAAAGAAGTCGATTCTGCCAACGGAATGAATTCATCTGGAGAAACAAATCCTCGGTTGGGACTCTGCCAGCGAATTAAGGCTTCAAAGCCGGTGATGGTGTGGGTTTCTAAATTAATGATGGGTTGATAAACTAGCTTAAATTGTTCTTCATCCAAGGCGGTTCGTAACTCATTTTCCATGCGGATTAAATCCACCGCTTCTGTGAGTCGAAAGGAGAGACCTTTTTTGGGATTGATGTTAGGATAGAGTTTTTCTAGGAAAAATTTAGGTGCTAAAGAGTTAGTGCGCGATCGGAAATTTTGAGTTTCTGAGCGAAAATAGCGCATCACCATCAACAGTAACATTCGCAACAAAGGATCGGCTTCTTGAATGCGTCGGTTAACCTGTTCCTTGGTGACGACTGTGAGAATGACATCGGTTAAAGCAGTAGCGGAAGCAGAGCGGGGTTGACCATCAATTAGGGCAATTTCACCAAACATGGAGCCGGGATTAAGATGATTGAGAACCCGATGTTTTTCTTCTACCTGAGTCCAGATTTCTACTTCTCCCTCTTCGAGAATATAAGCAAAGTCTCCGCGATCGCCTTCATAAAAGATCGAGTCTCCGGACTGAACCCGGCGAGTTTGAAGCCGTTCGTAGAGTTTGGACTTCACGCTAAAGATCATGATGCTTCCCAAATATCGATCTGAGTTGGCTGGCAACTACTTCATAGATTATAACTGCTCTCCTACTGTCTACAGAAATGTAGCAGGTCACTGGGTATGTATGCACAACAATCTGTAGGAATCTTATCGGTTTAATTTCCAGTTTTCTATATATCTCTGAATTTGACTGACAAAAAAACGCGATTGCTCTAATAAACTTGTGGCCAACGTTTGATCGGGTGCTAACATTTCTCCATAATCACTCGCTTGTCGTTCATCAAATGCCCGATGCAAACTTCGGGATAATTCACGGGTAAAAATGCCTGTCTTGACAAACTCACGGTCAAAAAGACTAATTGCCCCACTATGCTTAGATGTCCCTAATCCCTGAGTGGCTAACAAACCCATAACCGCATAAAACATCGCATAGTATGACCGATTAATACAACCCCGAAAGGCTGATTGTTCCCATAATATCTCAGCTTCTCGTAAAGTTTCCTGGGCTTGGGAGAGTCTATATTCAACTAATAACTGTAACTGAGGATTAATCATACCGCAATGCCTTCATTGAAGACCTTGAATAACAACGGACTCGCCCCCACAGCCCCATGGTTTATTTCTGTCTGTGTCACGACAAATGTAGAAATCACTCGCTCAAATTCAAAACCAACCTCCCAGGCCACATCATAAATTTGTTCGCGCTTGACTCGATCCAACTCTGCTACTTTAATAAACACATCTAGATCCGATTCTTCCGTCGCATCTCCCCGTGCCCTGGAACCAAATACTCGTAACTCCAAAATTGGCATGATTTCGGTTAAGCGTTTAGAAAACGCTAAGGCGACTTGACGATCTTCTTCTTTCATGGTAGACAATATCCTAACACTAACTCTAATTTAACTCACTCCCGACTCCTTAGTGATCCATTGGGTCATTGTCGTGATATGGTTACTGAAATTAGGTGGCTATGAGAAATTGAGTGTAGTCGCCCCTAAAGTATCCTCACTTTGACTCAACTTTAAAAATACGATCGCATGGCAATTTTACACGGGAGTTGGTTAACTCAACATCAATTTGTGATTTGGGCAGAAACTTGGCGCAGAGTTTCCCCTGAAGAATGCACTCCCTCACCCTTTGCCATTTCGCCCCATCCTTTTGCCCTGAGTGTGACAGAACTGCAATCCTGGTTACAGTCAAGTCAGATCCCAGAGTCGGTGCAAAGGGCTTTACCAGATTTGGAGACAGTAGCGATCGCCCCCCTGCAACTGGCTTTACCTACCCTGCTTCAGTTTCCAGCATCTGCACCGAAATCGAAACGTAAGATAACCCCCGGGGTTATCTGTACTCCTCTATACTCGATCGCCTCCGGGGAAGACGAAGAAAATCCAGATATTACCCTTCACCCTTGGCAGATTGAAGCGCTCTGTCTGACTCCCCAGCAAACCCTGCCCTTTCTGCAAAGTCTGCCCCTAGGGTTATTAGAGTCTAGCCCAGCTTGGTTGGGCGCGGATCTGCGATTTTGGTCTCATATTAGCCGGTGGAGTCTGGACTTGCTGGCGCGGTGTAAGTTTTTGCCTGTCCTCACAGTTGAGGAGGAGGGGTCTTTGATCGCCCAATGGCAACCGTTACTCGATAGTCAGAGCGATCGCCACCGTTTTAGCCAGTTGAGCAGCCTCATGCCGGGAAGTTGCCACACCTATCAACCGGCTGAAGAGGGCCTTAAACTGGATTTTCCTACTGCGCCCAAACCTTTGCTGTGGGACTTTTTGAGCCAAACTTTAAATGCCCAGATTCAGAAACAGGAGACTCCCTTACCGAATGTGAAAGGGGCGATCGCCCAATGGCTGAAAAGCTTAAATGGTAGCGGTAAACCCCTCTCCCCCACCCCAGAACTTGAAAAGTTCAAAACCACCCTCACGAAGTGGATGGCTCCTATCGAACACCTGCATCAGGGAAGCAGTTTTAGCACTGTCTTAAAACTTCATCCTCCCCAAGGAAAAAGTCAGGATTGGTTACTAGAATATGGATTACAATCGGTCGAAAATCCCGATTGTATTGTCGATGCCAATACCATTTGGAGCAATCCTGTAGAATCTCTACTCTATGAAGGCTATACCATTCATTATCCTCAAGAAACTTTTTTAGCTGGATTAGGATTAGCCTCGCGCATTTTTCCTTCTTTAGAAGACAGTTTAAATACGTCCCAACCTCTATTTTGTCGGCTTAATCCCCAACCGGCCTATGAATTCCTTAAATCCATAGTGGGACGATTGAAAGAAAGTGGATTAGGCGTAATTTTGCCCCCTTCTCTCGCACCGGAACAGGGATTTTCTAATCGCTTAGGATTAAGCTTGGTGGCTGACACGCCCAAACGGAAGAAAACCGATCGCTTAAGTTTACAAAGTTTATTGCAATTTAAGTGGGAATTAACCCTAGGAGGACAGCGAGTTTCTAAGAAAGAATTTGACCAATTGGTAGCCTTAGAGTCTCCTTTGGTGCAAATTAATGGGCAGTGGGTGGAGTTGCGTCCCCAAGATGTGCGCGTCGCTCAGGAGTTTTTCACCAAGCGTAAAGACCAAATGAGTTTATCCCTCGAAGATGCTCTGCGCATCAGTACCGGGGATACACAGATGGTGGAAAAGCTGCCAGTGGTGGACTTTCGGGCTTCCGATCAATTAGGGGAGTTACTGACTCGTTTGATGGAGCCACGCACGATTGAGGCGATCGCCCCTCCAGAGACATTTAACGGACAGTTGCGCCCCTATCAATCCAGGGGGGTGGGGTGGTTGACGTTTTTAGAGCAATGGGGCTTAGGGGCGTGTTTAGCCGACGATATGGGACTGGGGAAAACCATTCAGTTTTTGGCATTTTTGTTGGTTTTGAAACAACAGAAAAAGCTCAAAAAACCAACATTATTGGTTTGTCCCACGTCCGTTTTAGGCAATTGGCAACGGGAAGTTAAACGATTTGCGCCCAGTTTGAACATGCTGCTTCACCATGGAATGAAGCGCGTTAAAAATAAGGAGTTTGTCAAAGCCGTTGAGGGTAAAGATCTGATAATTACCAGCTATCCCTTAGTCTTTCGAGACCAAAAAGAATTGCAAGCGGTAGAATGGCAAGGGATAGTTTTAGATGAGGCTCAGAACATCAAAAATCCAGAGTCTAAACAGTCCCAATCCGTGCGCGAGTTAACCTCAGAGTTTCGCATTGCCCTGACAGGAACACCGGTAGAAAATCGCTTGCAAGAACTCTGGTCAATTATGGACTTTCTCAATCCCGGTTATTTGGGCAATCGGCAGTTCTTCCAACGCCGGTTTACAATTCCGATTGAGAAATATGGCGATCGCGAATCCTTGCAAACTTTGCGATCGCTCTCCCAACCCTTTATCCTGCGGCGATTGAAAACCGATCGCACGATTATCCAAGATTTGCCAGAAAAACAGGAAATGACCGTGTTCTGTCCTCTCTCGGATGAGCAAAAGCAGCTCTATCAAGAAGCGGTGGAGAAAGCCTTAGCCGAAATTGAGCAAGCGCAAGGAATTCAACGCCATGGCGAAGTCTTAGCACTGCTCACCAAATTAAAGCAAATTTGCAATCATCCCGAACAGTTCTTGAAGAAGCGCAAGCTGAAAGAGCCGGAAAACTCCGGGAAACTGATGCGCTTGCGGGATATGCTCGAAGAAGTGGTTGATGTCGGCGATCGGGCCTTGATTTTCACCCAGTTTTCCGAATGGGGCAAATTGCTCAAACCTTATTTAGAACAAGAATTTCAATCCCAAGTCTTTTTCCTATACGGCAATACCAAAAGAGCGCAACGAGAAGAAATGATTGACCGCTTTCAACACGATCCCCAAGGGCCAAAACTGTTTATTTTATCCCTAAAAGCAGGCGGTGTCGGCTTGAATTTAACCCGTGCCAATCATGTTTTTCACTTTGACCGATGGTGGAATCCAGCCGTGGAAAATCAAGCCACAGACCGAGTATTTCGCATTGGTCAAACTCGGAATGTGCAAGTGCATAAATTTGTCTGTGAAGGCACGTTAGAAGAAAAGATTAACGATCTCATTGCCAGCAAGCAGGAACTCGCAGAACAAGTGGTGGGTTCAGGAGAAAATTGGCTAGCTAGTTTAGACTCCAATCAACTGCGCGATTTATTATTATTAGAACAGTCAGAAGACTAGGAGGGAAATATGAATTCCTATGGCATCGAGCGAGAATGGTGGACGCAGCAATGGTTAGACTTGCTCAATTCTTATCGGTTTAAGAAACGACTGGAGCGGGGGCGAAATTATGCGCGGGAAGGCCATGTATTATCGATTCAGTTTCAAGAGCAAAAAGTGGTGGCAGAGGTGCAAGGAACCGATCCTGAACCCTATCGCCTTTCTATTTGGTTAGATGCCTTTACCTCGGAAGATTGGGATAATGTGATTGAGACTTTATCGGAAAAAGCGATTTATGTGGCGAAATTGTTAGCTGGAGAAATGCCGGATAATATCGAATCGGTATTTGCTGCCAATGGGTTAAGCTTATTTCCGTTTACGCTGGGTGAAGTTCATTCACGATGTAGTTGTCCTGATCCCGCGAATCCCTGTAAACATATCGCTGCCGTGTATTATTTATTAGGAGATCGCTTCAGTGCCGATCCCTTTGTACTGTTTCAATTGCGCGGAAAGAGTAAGGATAATATTATCTCTGCTCTGCGCGAAAAGCGCGGAATGGGGCCAGAAGGTGCCAGCACCGAACCCCTACCCCTGACCTATCCCCAGGTTGCTCTAGACCAGTTTTGGCGCTACGATCGCGAGTTAGAGTCATCCCTCGTGGTCATTGCCCCGCCAGTGAATCCAGAAACCGTGTTAGATGTGCTAGGGCCAATTGTAACCGAACGCACTAAAGCCCCGGAGTCTAAATCGTTAATGGCTTATTTAAAAACCTTATATCAGGATGTGAGCCAAAGTGCCACCAGATCAGCCTTACGAGGAGATTAGTGTAATCAAGATTTGATCGACAAAACCGTTTACCATTCTCATCCTCGAGCATGAAGATCAAGGCATAATGAGCATTTTAGGGATTGCTTAGAGCGCTTCGGGCTAAGGAATAGGAAATAGAGGAAATTAAGATACCATCTAAAGTAGCACACACCCGATCTATCTCCGTCCCATGAAATCCTTCCCCTTGAAACTCCACTTTCCTCTGCAAGTGGTATTAATCGTGCCCTTTCTCCTACAAATCATGGTAGCCGTGGGTTTAGTCAGTTGGCTGTCCTTTCGCAATGCCCACGAAATGTTAGAAACGATGGTAGAACGATTAACCACTGAAATTGGTTCCGAAGTCGAACAACGTTTATCTTCCTATTTGGAACTTCCTCATCGGGTGAATCGCTCTCATCTGGGGGCGATCAAGTCAGGATTGCTAGAGGTGGAAAACCTGGAGGGATGGGATTATTATCTATGGGAAAAAATCCAACAAGTCCCAGAGTTAAGTTTTACTGCTATAGCCAATAATCAAGGGGAACAACGAACAGGAGAACGTCTAGCGGATGGTACTTTGGTGATTAATACCGTTACTCCTAGCGATCGCCACACTTTCCGCTCCTACAACACCGATGACCAAGGCAATCGTACCACTCTAGTGACTCAATTAAGCGATCGCGATCCGCGCAAACGACCATGGTATTTAACAGCCGTCGAGACCGGAAAACCAACCTGGAGCAATCCAGATATTTCCTATCTCGAACCTGTCCTCTTAATTTCTGCCTTACAACCCCTTGATATTGATACCGATGGTAGAGTGGAAGGCGTTATCAACACTACCCTCAAACTCGATCAGCTAGGTCAATTTCTGAGCCAAATTAACCTAGGAGAAACCGGAAAAATCCTTATTCTCGATCGCCAAAACAACCTTATTGCCAGTTCCACCCAAGAAACCCCCTTTAATCCAGACACCCAAACTCTCCTACCCATTACCCAGAGTCAAGATCTCCTCACCCGTCAACTGATCGATCTTCTACACACTCAGCAAAACGCCCTAAACACCCCCACCTTAACCACACTGTCCTTAGATGGTGAGCATTACTTTGCCCATATTATTCCCTATGTCGGCCCCTACGGCTTACAGTGGAAGATTGTGCTTTTTATCTCCGAATCTAACTTTAACGCCACTCTTGAGAGCCATAAACAGCACATCCTTGTCATCTGCATTGGTGCATTGATTTTTGCTGTGGGATTAGGACTCTTGACCTCTCGGTGGATTGCTTACCCCATATTACAACTCCGGGATGCCAGTGCTGCCTTTGCCTCTGGGAAACGCGGAAATTCCGTACAGGTTCAAGGCATACAAGAATTAGACATTCTTGCCCAAACCTTTAATGAGATGGCAGCTCAAATTGGCAATCAGCTTGAGATTCTGGAGCAGCAAGTCGCCGAACGTACTCATCTGCTCACTCAACACAACCAGGTTTTATCTGAACTCGCTGGCGATTCCCAATTACACCAAGGGGACTTAAACCAGAGTTTACCAAAATTAACTGAGGCGATCGCCCAAATCCTCACAGTTGACCGTACCAGTATTTGGCTCATTGAACCCGAAAGTACCCTATGGTACTGTGCTGACTTATTCATCCCCGATCTAGGAAGTCACACCCGAGGTGATCTTCTCCCTATCCAAGAGTACCCCTGCTATGCCCAAGCCCTAAAAACCCAAAATGTAATTTCTGTCAACGATGCTTGCAATGATGAGCGTACCTCGGAACTCAAAGAGAGCTATCTCACTCCTCTAGGAATTCATTCCATGCTAGAAATTCCCATTCGCCGACAGCAAACGCTCCTGGGCGTAATGTGCATTGAAACCACCCAACCTCACCATTGGACTCAAGAAGAACAAAATGTCGCCCGTTCTATAGGCGATCTCGTTAACCTTGCCATTGAATCATACCATCGCCAGCAAGCCGAAATTGCCCTAAAAGCTGCCAAAGAAGCGGCTGATAAAGCTAACCAAGCAAAAAGTGAATTTTTGGCCAATATGAGCCATGAATTACGAACCCCCCTGAACGGTATCCTGGGTTATACCCAAATCTTGAAACGGATGAGTGACCTCAAACCCAAACAACGTGAAGGAATTATGGTTATTGAAGAAGCTGGTTCCCATCTCCTAACCCTGATTAACGATGTCCTAGATTTGGCCAAAATCGAAGCCAGAAAAATGGAACTTCTCCCTAGAGAAATTTATTTTCCCTCCTTCATTAGTGGTGTAGCTGAAGTCATCCGTATCCAAGCTGAAGAAAAAGGACTGGAATTTTGCTGTGTCATCGATCCCAATTTACCCCAGGGAATTGATATTGATGATAAACGCTTACGCCAAGTCCTCCTCAATTTATTAGGGAATGCTACCAAATTTACCCATCAAGGAGAAATTGTATTTTCTGTTATTCATCTGAGTGAAATTTCTCCTGCATCTACCGCCACCTTACGCTTTGAAATTGGGGATACCGGTGTAGGTATGACCCCTGAGCAAATCCAGAAAATTTTCTTACCTTTTGAACAAGTAGGAGCCAGTTCCCGTAAACATGACGGCACGGGTTTGGGATTGGCCATTACTCGTCAAATTGTACAAATGATGGGAGGACAAATTGAAGTTGAAAGTCAGCTCGATGTCGGCAGTCAATTTAGCTTTGAAATTAATGTCCCAGTGGCCGAAAATTGGGCGCTCTCTTCCACTCAAACCGAACAAGGAAAAATCATTGGTTATGTTGGTCAACCCCAAAAAATCCTCGTGGTTGATGATAAAATTGTCAATCGTAAAGTGATTCTCGAAGTTTTATCTCCACTCGGATTTGAAGTAGCACAAGCAGAGAATGGCCAATTGGGTTTAGAACACTGTCATCAATGGGAACCTGATTTTATCATTACTGATTTAGTCATGCCAGAGTTAGATGGATTTGAAATGGTACGTCAACTTCGTCAGAGTGGTGAGGATCGAGTGATTATTCTGGCTTCTTCAGCAAGTGTATTAAAGCAAGATCAGGAGAATAGTTTAGTGGCGGGTTGCAATGATTTTCTCCCCAAACCTGTCGATATAGAGTTACTATTACATAAATTGAAACAGTATTTAAATCTGACCTGGATTTATGAAGAAGTTCCAGAGGTCAATTCGCCTCCCTCCTTAGAGTCTTCAGTGGAGTTTGTTTACCCTCCCCAGGAAGAATTGCAAGGGTTAGTAAAAACTGCGGCTGTGGGATATATTGATGGGATTGAAGCAGAAGTGGCTAGACTGCGAGCATTAGATCCCACCTACTACCCATTTTGCGATCGCATTATGGAGTTTGTCTTTGAATTTGATGACCAAGGCATTATTGCTTTAATTACCCAAGAATATCCTCTATCCATTTAACCCGCAGATCATGGCTAAAAAACAAAAATTTCCTTTCCTAGTTGGCTCGAAATGGACCGCCCAACAAACGACTTGGGGATGGCGACATTTTCAAGTGACCAACCGCAAAAATCAAGGAAAGTTTATTTTTGCGGAAATGGTAGCTTCTTGTGACCCGAATGTTCGCTTTTGGTTAAATGCCGCCCAACTTAAAGACCGTTCCTTATGGCAACCGGGATGGAAAACGCTTCAGGAAATGGAGTAGGGAAGAGAGGGATGATTCCTCAATGATTTTTAAGGATTAATTTTTAATTGACACTGTAAGTCTTCTGGGCGATCAATGTCGGAGAGAACCGGTAAGAGAAAATAGGATAATTCTAGAGCATGGGCAATATTGAGAGTTTGGGAAAAAACTTCTGAGGTTCCCCAATGAATATTTTGAAATAATTCAGAGATGGGGCGCGATAGACCGATTAAATAATAACCCCCATCAGCGGCTGGGCCGAGGACTAAATCGTGGGAATCTAAAGCATGAAAGGCTTGGGTAAAAAGTTCTGGGGTGAGACTCGGACAGTCTGTTCCGATAACAACGATATGCTCCATTCCTTCAGCAAAACTCTGGTCAATTGCCCTGTAGAGTTTTTCCCCTAGATCCCCTTGTCCCTGACTGCGATAAACTAGATCAGCACCTAACCAGGTCTGCATGGCCTGAACGGTTGAGCCTGTAAAATAAACCACGAGCTGTATTGCCCCTTTATGGCGATCTTGTAGCTGCCGTACTTGGGCGATCGCCCATTCGGCCAGTTGACGATGTAATTCCGTCGCTCCCTGCACCCCTAATGCAGGAATTAAGCGGGTTTTGGCCTTACCCAATTCTGGATATCGAGTAAAGACTAGGAGTTGGCATAGGCTAGATAATGGGGAAGATAAATCGGGAAAATCGCTCACGCTTACCTCTTTTATTGTTGGGAACATGACTAAAATCATAGAAGTTTTACCGGATAAAGGCGCTCTCGTCAGCCGCGCCCTCGCCTTAGTGAAAGAAAAAATAGAAACGGCGATCGCCTCCCATGGCTACAGTACCATTGCCCTCGCTGGAGGCAGTACCCCTAAGCCACTCTATGAAGCTCTGAGTAAAGAAACTCTTCCCTGGGACAAAATTCACGTTTTTTGGGGAGACGAGCGCTACGTCCCCTGCGATCATCCGGATAGTAATGAAAACATGGCTCGCCAAGCCTGGCTTAATCAGGTTCCTATTCCCCCACAGAATATCCATGCCATGCCCACCAGAGCGCAAGATCCCCAGCAGGATGCCGAAACCCATGATACTCACTTACGGCAGTTTTTTGGTGAGTCGTCTGGTGAGTTTCCCGCCTTCGACATTATTTTGTTAGGGATGGGGGATGATGGGCATACAGCTTCCCTATTTCCCCATACTGAAGCTTTAGCAGTCGGCGATCGCCGGGTTACTGTGGGTAATAAAGATGGCCAACCCCGTCTTACTTTTACGGTTCCTCTGATTAATGAGGCTCGCTGTGTCATTTTTCTAGTCGCTGGAGCCAATAAAATCAACGCTTTAACCCAAGTCTTTGCCCCGGAAGGAGACAGCAAAGCCTATCCCTCTCGTTTAATTGCCCCTAAAGGAGAGCTGTGGTGGCTTTTAGATGAAGCAGCAGGGGGATCAATTAACACTTAAATCATTACATCGAATTCAATTTTTTTCCTATTGCCTATTGCCTCTTGCCTTTCCATTGATCCTATGATTGTTTGTCCAAATTGTACTCACCAAAACCCTGATGGCGCTCAAGTGTGCGAAGCTTGTTATACTGAGCTTCCTGCTCTAACGACTTGTCCTAACTGTGGAGCAGCCGTTCAGCAAGATGCCACGTTTTGTGGTCAATGTGGAACCGCCTTAAAAATTACGCCTGTTTCCACTGCCGATCTTGATGCAGAGGAAGAAGTCTTAGAAATTCCTCCCTTAGTCGAACCCGATCCTCTGGTGACTCCGGAACCCCTTGCCAGCTCTAGCTCTGAATCATCCATAATCACAGAAGTGGAAGCCGAACCCTCCACTCCAGTCAAAATCAACCGGTTAACTGAACTGCAATCAGCCAGTGCCTCTCTGGTTCATGTCTCTACCAAGGATCGACTCGAGTTATCCAATCATCTTTCGGTCTTACATATCGGGAAACCCAATGACCGTATTCCCCCAGATATAGATGTTTCTGGGTTTGCCCATGCAGATGTAGTCTCGCGGGTTCATGCTGCTATTCGCATCGAAAACGGCGAGTATTATATCGAAGATCTCGCAAGTTCCAATGGAACCTATATTAATCACTTACCCCTAAGTCCAGGCAATCGCTATCGCTTAAAAACAGGCGATCGCATTACATTAGGTAAAAATGATCTGGTAAGCTTTGTATTTGAACTGTGATTATCTCCAGATTATTCCTTAACTCAACGAAAACAAACAGCAGACCCCTACTCCTCGTTATTTACCTGTTACTGATGTGATTACCCTAACCTTGTTACATCCTCTCAAAGATACCCCCATTCAGCATTGGCAATTTACACAAGAATCCCTGGTGCGAATTGGACGCTCTACAGATAATCATGTCGTTCTCTATAGTGCGGTGGTTTCCCGTCACCATGTGGAACTCCGTCTTGGAGAGGAATCTTGGGATGTAGTGAACCTGGGAACTAATGGTACATATCTCGACGATCAGCGGATTGAACAAATGCCGATTACTGGTGAAGTGGTGATTCGACTGGCTCGTTCTGGGCCGAAGATTCAGATTAAAACCGATTTTGACCAGGAGCAATCGTCTTCTTCTCCTCTGGATCGAAAATCTATCGATCCATCTATACCGGCAATTAAGGAGAAAATTAATAAAATGACGACAGCGATCGATCCCTAGGGATCGTAGGAATGAAAATAATAAAAAAATAACGAGTTTTTGAAAATCTTACTCAAAGAAAAATTCTACTTAAGGAAAAATATAGAATTACAAAACTTGCACTATTTAGTTCAACGGCTAGGAACACTGCAACGGAAAAAAGTGATTGAGATATTTTGATTCGCTTTGAGCTATTCTAGCAACCTTTAAAAACTGCTCTTGATGTACTCTATAGGCGAGCAAACTGCTCGATCGAGGCAACAACATATAGTGTAAAGCGCCTAGGCAATAGGGAATGGGATTGTGGTACATGGCTTTAGGAATTCAACAGTTTACTCCATAACGGTACAAAGTGCGGTATGTCTAATCTTCTCTCTGAGAGAGTAATGCTTTTATATCGAGATTCAATCCTGAATACAGCAGCTTCTGCTGTTTACCAATTACCCATTACCCATTACCCGTACGAAGCTCTATTTTTCTTCAGAAACAAACTTTCAAAATGGGTTGGAATACAGGGGTGAGAAGCAGAGTATTTATTATTTGAATAAATAGAAACCGATCGCCTGAGTCAGTCGAGTCGAGTTATAATGATTATCTATAATGAGTCCCTGTATTTTTCCTATTGTTGACTATAGTTTTGCTTAATTTAAACTCTATCAGGATAATTTTATGCCAGCGCTTACAATATCTTTGATGCATCCAACTCAACCCGTAGCGATGCATAGTTGGACGTTTGAACCCGATCGAGACGAACCCATTCGTATTGGTCGTTCTCACGATAATGACATTGTAGTGTATAGTTCTGTGGTCTCCCGCCATCACGCAGAGCTATGGCCAAGTGAAGAGGGTTGGAATCTCAAGGGATTTGGTTCAAATGGTACGTTTGTTAACCAACAGTTGGTCACACAGGATGTCTTAGAGGATGGCTCGATCGTCCGTTTAGGCAATTCTGGGCCCAGATTGCGAATTCGTCTAGGGGTTAGCGATCCGAAGGCGAAGCTGGTGAGAAAATGCGATCGCAAACTGAATACGGAACTGAGTGAAGCTGATAAACATAGTACGTTTATCAATACCCCTCAAATGCAATCGGATGATTAAGGAATGACTCAGAGCCACTTGCCTCTCAAGACTCCCTTGAGGGCAAGTGTGATGTTTAATGTTTCATTGAATTCACGATACCTGACCACTGAACTGATTTGAGTCGATCGCGCCGATAAGAAAAGAACAAATCCTGATTTTGATAGGTACAATAGGGAGCGATCGCTACTTGTTCTGCATGGACTCCCAATTGTTGCAGTTGCCTGAGATTAACCTGACGTACATCTAAGCGGATGCGATCGGGTTCAGAGTCGGGCAACAAGACTGGATGTTTCCCTCCTGATAACTGCTCGATCCAATCTGGGGCACTCTTGCCTTGAATCAGAGTTTTTCCTACCTGTTGAGCCACATCTAATCCCACCTGATACTCTCCTCCAGAAATCGCCGGCCCTAGGGCGATTCGTAGATCTTCGAGCCGCGTTCCTAATGCTTGAAAACGGGCGATCGCCTCCGGGACAATTTCCGCTGCCGTCCCGCGCCAGCCTGCATGAAGAGCTGCCACCTGTCCTGTACCTAAATCTCCCATTAACACCGGCACACAATCAGCCGAACACACCCAAACCGAATCATGGGCATTTTCCGATAACAAACCATCGGCTTCTGGACGCTCAACCCCCAAACTTTCCACTTCTGAAGGGGTCAAAATCCGTTGACCGTGGACTTGTTTCACCCGATATACTCGCACCTGCTCATCTAGAAGATGCGCTAAAGATTCAGGCGTTTGGGGCGCAAACTGGCGGGTAAAAAAACCATGCTTCCAAGGGTCGAGTAAGCTACAGGTCAGATAGGTCAACCCTTGAGCCATCTGCCAATGCCAAAGTGAACTCATCAAAAATTTGGAGTTTGAAACCCCATCCTTCTAGGAGGGCTTTACTCTCCTATTTTACCACGATCGCAAACTCTATGCTATTATCAAAACTCAGAAGTATTGATCAACAATTGAACAATTCATAAAACATAGAACCCATGCTTGTTTACATGGGACAACTTATCGTTGATGACCTTTTTACAAAAGAATTTTGTCCATCAATGTCTGGAAATATTGAGTATCAGTACTTGATTCGTAGCACTGATACTAGATAAAGATTATGAATATGTTTGTGCAATGGATTAATGAGATCGCCCACAACTGATATCAGAAAACTATACGATCGCAAAATCACCCAGTCCCCTAACATGAGGAGGATGAAAAGCCAAAACAATATCTTCCTTGGGAACGCCAACCGTCAACAATTGCTCCACTGCACTCTCTGCCATACCATCAAAATGAATCCAGATTTTCTCGTTGCGAATTTCCAGGTGAGCCAGAGTGCGATGAATTCGCCGTTTCCCTTGCCATCCCTCACTGACTAAGAGAAAATGATGCCGCTCTCGATCCACAATTGGGATATTCGTAATTTCGGCATTACTATAAGAAATGTTAGCATAATTATTGAGAATATCTTCAATATAACTGCCATATCTGTCAAGCTTCTCTAACTTTAGTGTTTCCATTGCACAATTTCCTCCTTCTAAGCATTAAAAATAATGAGTCTAATGAAATTTTAGCAGTTTTAATTATAACTAAGATTAGTGAAATAGAGTTAAGTTATATTGACTTATAGTTTAATATAGGAAATATTGAAATTTCATGTTTTTGACTCATAGGTTTGTGATACCCTAGACTGGTAAAAGTTGCAAAGAATACCTTTTTTTGTTATTATGTATGCCAATTCTACCCAATCGTTTTACATATATGTTGATGTTGATGATACATTGATTCGGAGCTTTGGCAGCAAACGAATTCCAATTCCAAGAATTATCCGCCATGTCCAAGAACTTAAATCACAAGGGGCCATTCTATATTGCTGGAGTTCTGGTGGTGGAGATTATGCGAGAAGAACGGCAGAAGAATTAGGAATAGCAGAAATTTTTACAGCGTTTCTTCCAAAACCACATATGCTTTTAGACGATCAGGACATCAATAACTGGACTCAATTTATTCAAGTTCACCCAAACTCTTGTAATTCAAAAACATTGGAAACTTATCAACAGACTCTTTCCTCTAGAAGTTAACAACGAAACCACGGAATATTCGACTTCACCCTTAATTTAATGAGCCTGAATCAAGACCGAATTCACCAAACCTGGGAACACATCACCCATCAATTAAACCTAGAACCCCTGGCACTGCCGCCTATCCACTGGTTTGAAACTTTAGAATCGACTAATCAAACCTTGTGGCAACTGCTCAGGGAAGGGGCCCCAACTGGTACAGTGGCGATCGCCAGTCGGCAAACGGCTGGGCGAGGACAATGGGGAAGATCGTGGTCTTCTGGTGATGGAGGACTGTATCTGTCTTGGGCGATCGCCCCTAAATTACCTACTGAAAAAGCGCTACTGCTCACCATCAGTAGCGCTTGGGGAATAGCCACCCTCCTGCGTCAATATCATCAACCACCTCACTCAGAAACCCAACTCCCCATCCAAATCAAATGGCCCAATGACTTAATCCTTAATCAAAGAAAAGTGGGCGGCATTCTCACCGAAACTCGCGTACATCAAAACCAGATTCACCAGGCCGTTGTTGGGGTAGGGATAAATTGGGAAAACCCAGTACCTGAGCCGGGAATTAGCCTCAAAGAAGGATTCAAGGAGCGATCGGTTACCAGCGATCTCACCGGTTTAGAAGATCTCTTAGCCCTAATCTTAAGGGGCTTAATCTCCGGATACGAGGCGATCGATCGGAAAAAAGGAGCAGGTCTCATTTCTGCCTACAATCAACTGCTGACCCATGTTGGGCAACCCATCACTATCCAGGGACAAAACGGCAAGATTCAAGGGATTACAGAGACAGGTCAGCTCTGTATTGATCTGAACTCCTCCCAAGTCCTCTTCAACCCGGGCGAAATTCAATTAGGCTATAAGAACTCCTACAGAAGTTAAGAAATATATGATAAAACTTGTCAGAGACCCAATAATGGGATAGAGATCGAGCCACTAATCGTGAAAACACTTAACCGCCAACGAATTCAGATGAGTACGGATAAGACAACACCAACTCCCAATCCCAGCCCAGATCGCCAATATACCCGCACTTTATTTTGCCTCACCTGTCACCGTTCCCTGCTCATGCAAGGACTCGGTTGGTTAGGGGCCTTAGGTTTACTCAGTGCTAGCATGGTTTGGACTCCCAACCGAGGCGCTGCCTACGAACAAGACTCCATTGATCCGGTTGCTTATGATGCGGTTCCTGAAACCGAATGGACAGAACCAGCATATGAACCGGCTTATGAGCCAGTATATGAACCGGCTTATGAGCCGCAATGGACTCCTGAACCAGCCGCCTATGAGCCGCAATGGACTCCTGAACCTGAACCGGCGGCCTATGAGCCAGAATGGACTCCTGAACCGGCGGCCTATGAACCAGAATGGACTCCCGAACCAACCGCCTATGAGCCAGAAACCTTTGATGATGCTTCTGTACCAGTGGTGATTGAAACCCATCAAGAGGCTCCCATTTCCTATTCTGCTTCGGACTTGATGCCAGAAAATACAACGACGGCTCAAGAGAATGCGGCTCACGAGAGTGCCTATATTGATACTTCTAACGATTTTGATACAGGTGCAACGGCTGCTTATGAAGAACCAACGGAAGTGGTGGTTTATGAGAACCCCGCTCCTACTGCTTCGGCACCGGAATATCGGGATTATACGGCTGCTGCTCCGGCTCCTAGTGCCCCTTCTGAACCTATTCCCGCTTGGTCTCCAGAAAATTATCAGCCAGCGCCCTCCTACGGAACGGGCAATGAAGAGTATGCACCAGCTCCAGCTCCAGCTCCAGTAGTTGGGGGAACGACAGCGAGCGGTCGGTCTTATTTTAACACCCAAAAACCCATGGGTCTGCCGGGTAATGGCAATGTGAGTTTATTGTATCCTCTGGCGATTCCCGCTCAAGTTAGCTCCCATTTTGGCTGGAGATTGCATCCGATTTATGGAGATTGGAGATTCCATAGCGGTACAGATATTGCGGCAGCTACGGGAACCCATGTGTTAGCTGCTTTGGCTGGACGGGTGGCGATCGCTAATTTCTTAGGCGGATATGGCTTAACTGTGGTTCTCGAACATAGTAATGGAACCCAAGAAACCCTCTACGCTCACTTGTCTGAAGTATTTGTTGAACCAGGCGAAGAAGTAGAACAAGGTACGGTCATTGGAAGTGTGGGTAGCACAGGAAATTCTACAGGACCCCACCTGCATTTTGAATTGCGAGAACAAACAGAAGAGGGTTGGGTAGCCGTGGACGCTGGTGCCCAGTTGGAATATGCCTTAGCTCGGTTTATCCAATCCTGGGAAACGGCCTCAGCAACTCCTTATACTGGTGGCAATGCCAAGGAACTGCAACAATTACCGGCTCCGGAACTGGCGGTTGAAGAGCTGCCCTATGTGAACATTCGCCCGATGTAGGAGAAGACACAAACTTCTTTCAGAAGTCAGGGAATAGGGAATAGGGAATAGGGAATAGGATGACTCTATTGCCATTTGTTTTCTGCCCACTTATGCAAGAGGTCTAATGATGAAAATTATTCCCTTGTAAGCGCCCCCTATCTCCCTATCCCCCCATCTCCCCGTACCCATGTTCGCTTAAGAAATCCGCAGTAATAGGGTTTTCGGGTTTATCATGTGGCGTTCGCAATAATCCTTCCACATATTTACCTAAAATGTCTCCCTCCAAATTGACTACATCTCCGGGATGTAGATACTGTAAATTAGTATGGTCGAAAGTATGGGGAATCACCGCGACCTTAAACGTATGGGTTGCACCCTGGTCTTGAGCGAGAGTTAAGCTAATCCCATTCACGGCAATACTGCCTTTGGGGACAATATAGCGGGCTAGACTGGGGGTGTTGAGGTGAAAAACCATTTCCCAGGCGATCGCCGTCTGTATAATCGACAGAACTTCCCCCGTACCATCCACATGACCTGTCACAAAGTGACCCCCTAATTTACTCCCCACCTTCAAAGAGGTTTCGAGATTGACAGGGACTTGGCTCATGGCTCGATGGTTCAAGGTAGTGCGATTAAGAGTTTCTGGTGAGACAGCAGCAATAAACCCCTGGGAAAGCAGGGTTTCTACTGTCAGGCATACGCCATCAACTGCGACACTATCACCTATGGCTAAATCCGCCAAAATTAGCCCTCTCCCTTGAGGAGAACAGATAATTTGGACTTGGTAATCATTCAGAGGAGTGAGTGTCCCTAAGGTTTGAATTAATCCGGTAAACACGGGTAACGTTCTAGAAAAGTGAGCTTAAGATGAGAAGGAGACAGATTACAGATTTTATATAAACTTATGGTCTAATTAGGATAATCGATTTTAAGGTAGAGAATACTATATGGGTTTCCTAAATCAGTTTATCCTTTAGGAAACCCCAGACAACACCCGATCTTATCTACGAGCCACGCAGCCCAAGGATAAGCATCCCTTGCCAGAGAGTGATCTAGAGGCTTTACCCGATGATTGAAATGAGAGTTGCTGGAATTGCATTAGATGCGGGCACGCGCAGCCCCATTGTTCTATTAAAGGATACGACGGAGCGCCGTGCCTTGCCCATTTATATTGGTCAAGACCAAGCCAGGGCAATCATTAATGCTTTGGAGAGGCAAAAACCTCCTCGACCCCTGACCCACGATTTGATGGTGAATGTCTTAGAAGTTTGGGAGATGTCCCTAGAGAGAGTAGTGGTTCACGCGCTCCATGATAATACGTTTTATGCCCTGCTGACGATGCGTCAAGGAGATGTTGTCCATGAAATTGATGCTCGGCCCTCTGATGCTATTGCCTTAGCTCTACGAACGGGGACTTCCATTTGGGTGATGGAAGAGGTGATCGCGGATGCCTCAATTCCAGTCGATCAAGAAGCGGATGATGCCGAGCGGGAAGAATTCCGCAATTTTCTATCGGGTTTGCGACCGGAAGATTTTGCCCAACGGGGTAAAGGGCGATCGGTGAATGGAGAGTAGCTGGCGGAGACACGGAGGCGCCAGAACGCAGAGACGCGGAGAGGTGGAGATGGGGAGGATGATCAAAATTCGATTCCCATCATCGTCCACTAAGTTGAGTTCAAACAGTGAGTAGCGTGAAATATCGGCGCTTTGGTAAAACAAATCTGGATTTATCAGTGTTTTCCCTAGGGACAATGCGACCGTTGGGGTCGGAGGAAGGGTTTGGCCAGATTGTTTTACAGGCCCTCTCAAGAGGGATCAATCATATTGAAACGGCTAGGGGATATGGTGCAAGTGAAGTCTATTTGGGCACGATATTGCGTCAGTTAGACCGCGAGTCTGTTTATTTAACCACTAAAGTGCCACCGACTCCCGATCCAAAAATAATGGCAGGGTGGATCGATGAGTCTTTGTCCCGTTTGGGGGTCAAACGAATCGATTGTTTGGCGATCCATGGGATTAATACTGGGGAGCATCTGGAATGGATACAGGGAGATCGCGGGTGTATGCAGGCGGTGCAGGAGGCGATCGCCAACGATAAGGTAAATCATGTGGGATTTTCCACCCATGGTTCCCGAGAGTTAATCCAATCTACCTTAGAAACGGGTTTATTTGAGTTTGTAAATTTACATTATTATTGGTCGTTTCAACGCCATGCTCCCCTGTTGGCGATCGCCAATGAATTAGATATGGGGGTTTTTATTATCTCTCCAGCCGATAAGGGGGGGCGCTTGTATTCTCCACCAGCTCAACTGCAAGCCTTGTGCGAACCGTTTTCACCCCTAGAATTGAGTTATCGGTTTTTATTGGGCGATCCTCGGATTACAACCTTAAGTATAGGGCCCGCTACAGTACAAGAGTTAGGCTCATTCCTAGAAATGGGCGATCGTCCCCTTACAGAAACAGAACAGCAGATTTTATCCCATCTAGAACACCACATGAGCGACACCTTGGGGAAAACCCAATGTCATCAATGCTATCAATGCTTACCCTGTCCCGAAGAAATTAATATCCCGGAAGTCTTACGCCTACGAAATTTAGCTCTTGCCTATGACTTGGTGGAGTATGGAAAATATCGCTATGGCATGTTTGAAAATGCCGGTCATTGGTTTCCCGGAAACAAAGCCTCCCGATGTACCGAATGTGGAGAATGCTTACCCCGATGCCCCACCCAACTCAACATTCCCCAACTCTTGAATGAAACCCATGAGTTACTCAAAGGAAAACAAAGCCGCAGACTTTGGGAAGATTAAGCGCTATATACTGTATAACAACTCCTGAGTTAACCTATTACCCATTACCCAGCACGATAAAACGGTTTTTTAACCACTTTCATCGGATACCGTTTTCCACGAATTTCCACTTCAATTTCTTGCCCAATTTTTGCCCATTGTTTCGGTAGGTATGCCATGGCAATGGGATAACCGAGGGTCGGAGAAAGGGTTCCACTGGCGACTTCAGAGACGACTTCCCCGCCAGCTAAAAGGGGATAGCCATGACGAGCAATATGGCGACCTTCTCCTTTTAGTCCCACTAACCGCTTAGAAACTCCGTTGGCTTGCTGCTCTTCTAATACCGATCGACCGATAAAATCCCCTTTCGTTTTTAAATGGACTAACCATTTCAAACCTGCTTCTAGGGGAGTGGTGGTGAGATCGATATCTTGACCGTAGAGCGCTAAAGCAGCTTCTAAGCGTAGGGTATCCCTAGCTCCTAAACCACAGGGGATAACACCGGTTTGCAGTAGGGTATCCCAGAGTTGAAGAGCCGCGTCTGGATCGAGCATGATTTCTGCTCCGTCTTCACCTGTGTAGCCGGTGTGAGCGAGAAAAGCAGAACTCCCGAGCAGGGAAAGGGTCGTGTGACCGAAGCGAGGAATGGATGATAGATCGGTTGTGGTGAGCGCTTGTAGGGTTTCAATGGCTTTGGGGCCTTGCAGAGCAATGAGGGCTTGGTTGAGGGTTTGGTCGTCGAATTGGATTTTATCTGGATCGAGATGCTGCTGTATCCATTGGCGATCGCCCTCACAAGTGGCAGCATTAACGATAATAGCGACTTTTTCCTCTCCGTTGTCTTCTTGGCTTTGCAGATAGACAATAATATCGTCAATAATGCCTCCTTCTGGATTCAGCAGTACTGTATATTGCGCTTGACCCGGTTTGAGACGAGCAAGATCTGAGGGAACAAGAGTTTGTAGACTGGCGATCACTGAAGGGCCACTGAGGAAGAATTTGCCCATATGGGAGATGTCAAACATTCCGACATGGGTTCTGACCGCTTCATGTTCTTGTTTGATTCCTGAAAATTGTACTGGCATTTCCCAACCGGAAAATTCAGTCATCTTTGCCTTGAGTTTTACGCACGAGTCAAACAGTGGAGTATGAAGTAAAGCCATGATTAACGTCTCAATGATCCTACAGGCACTATACCAAAAGATGCCCCCCTCCTAGAAAAGCATGAGGGCGAAAAAACTTTCGCCCCTACTTGATGAGGGACTAGCACCTTTCCTGTTCTTAAAGGGGAAATCGCTATATCCTTTTGTCACAAATAATGTCCATATCGTAACAATCGACCCTAGTGTTCCTCTTCAGCTAGATAAAGTTATGTTGCGTTAGGTGTGGCGCAAGTATAGGGCTTTTTACTCACCGATCCCCAGAGGAGTTCTGTTTACTGGCGATCGCCAACCCAGATCAAAAAAATAGGTTTAACATTTTCTTAATAATTGTAGACTTTTGTCAAGATTTTCGTCATAAAGCTTAATGGTAGCTGTAAATATAAGTAAGGATTATTTGCAAAACAAGTAGAAGTGAACGTAAAGTGGCCCAAATCTTGATATATTCTTAAACATCTAGCCAATCGGCACAAAACGTATTAAGTGCTAGTTTTTAGGAAGGGATTTCATGTCTTACGCTCAAACTCAAACTCAGTCTAAAGCTGGGTATCAAGCTGGTGTAAAGGATTACAAATTAACCTACTACACACCAGATTACACACCGAAAGATACCGACGTTCTGGCCGCATTCCGGATGACCCCCCAACCGGGCGTTCCTCCCGAAGAAGCAGGCGCTGCGGTAGCTGCGGAATCATCTACTGGAACCTGGACGACTGTATGGACTGACCTATTAACCGATCTCGATCGCTACAAAGGTCGTTGCTACGATATTGAATCAGTTCCTGGAGAAGATAACCAATACATTTGTTATGTAGCTTATCCTCTGGATCTGTTTGAAGAAGGTTCTGTAACCAATATGTTAACCTCCATCGTAGGTAACGTATTCGGTTTCAAAGCCCTACGCGCCCTACGTTTAGAAGATATGCGGATTCCCATCGCTTATCTGAAAACCTTCCAAGGGCCTCCCCACGGTATCACCGTAGAACGGGACAAACTCAACAAATACGGTCGTCCCCTACTCGGCTGTACCATCAAACCCAAACTCGGTTTGTCGGCTAAAAACTACGGTCGTGCAGTATACGAGTGTCTGCGGGGTGGTCTAGACTTCACCAAAGACGACGAAAACATCAACTCTCAGCCCTTTATGCGCTGGAGAGACCGCTTCCTATTCGTTCAAGAAGCGATCGAAAAAGCTCAAGTAGAAACCGGTGAAATCAAAGGTCACTACCTTAACGTAACCGCTCCTACCGTTGAACAAATGATGCAACGGGCCGAATTCGCCAAAGAAATCGGTACCCCCATCATCATGCATGACTACCTCACTGGAGGATTCACCGCCAACACAACCCTGGCTAGATGGTGTCGCGACAACGGCGTACTGCTGCACATCCACCGCGCCATGCACGCCGTTATCGACCGTCAGAAAGCCCACGGAATTCACTTCCGCGTTCTCGCCAAATGCTTACGCATGTCGGGTGGTGACCACCTCCACTCTGGAACCGTTGTGGGTAAACTCGAAGGTGAAAAAGGCATCACCATGGGCTTCGTTGACCTCATGCGCGAAGACCACATCGAACAAGACCGTCAACGCGGAATCTACTTCACCCAAGATTGGGCTTCCATGCCTGGTGTAATGCCCGTTGCTTCCGGAGGTATTCACGTATGGCACATGCCAGCTCTCGTAGAAATCTTCGGTGACGACTCCTGCTTACAGTTCGGTGGTGGAACCTTGGGTCACCCCTGGGGTAATGCTCCTGGTGCAACCGCTAACCGCGTTGCTCTCGAAGCTTGTATCCAAGCTCGTAACGAAGGTCGCAACCTCTTCCGTGAAGGTGGCGACGTAATCCGCGAAGCTTGTAAATGGTCTCCTGAATTGGCCGTTGCTTGCGAACTGTGGAAAGAAATCAAGTTCGAGTTCGAGGCCATGGATACCCTCTAATCTCTGCCCAGAGTTAGAGCATCCGTTAAGAGGAAGAAGAGGCAAGAGTGTTGTCGATCACAATCTTGCCCCAAATCTCCCTCTAAAATCGGGGATTCTTTCATCTTAGCGGCCGAGATCAGGACATGGATATTAAAAACGTTGCCAAAGCTACTAGCCGTGTAATGGCGAGTTATCTCACCTATCAAGCGGTCAAAGTAGTGATGAATCAGTTAAGAGAAACCAATCCCGGTGAAGCGATTTGGCTCAGTGGATTTTCCTCAACCGGAAAAATTCAGGATGGAGAAGCTTATCTTGATGAGCTTTTCCAAGTCAGACCAGAGATGGCTTTCCGGGTGATGACGGTACGAGAACATCTCGCTGAAGAAGTTACTGATTTCTTACCCGAAATGGTTCGCAGTAATATTCAACAAGGCAATATGGAACATCGCCGTCAATATCTCGAACGAGTAACGCAACTTAATATCCCTGATTCTTCTTCTGATACCCAATCACCAACCGATTCAGATTGATGATTGCTAGATCACTTCGAGTCCAAATTCTAGACACAACTGCTTAAAAACCATGCAAACTTTACCCAAAGAGCGCCGTTACGAAACGCTTTCTTACCTGCCTCCCCTGACTGATGCCCAAATCAAAATGCAAATTCAGTACATTTTGGATCAAGGCTATATTGCTGGTGTGGAATTTAGTGAAGATTCCAGCCCCGAAATGCGCTACTGGACGTTGTGGAAACTTCCTCTCTTCCACGCTAAAACCGTTAACGAAGTAATGGCTGAAATTGATGCTTGTCGTGCAGAATATCGCGAAAGCTACGTTCGCGTTATGGGATTTGACAACATCAAACAATGTCAAGTTCTGAGCTTCATTGTTCACAAACCTAATGCTAATCTCCGTCGTTACTAAGTTATAAAGAAGCGATAAATTAGTAAATTAGTCGGATTTGAGGAGGGGTAAGTCACTTGCCCCTCCTTATCTTGCGCTATAATCAGCACATCGACTAAACCATTAACATAGCCACCTCAGAATATGTCTCATGAATGAAACCGCACGTCTCCTCAAAGCCTTATTTAATTCATTCCGGCCCGATGTCCCCTTGGAACACGACGATCCTCGCTATGTCGATTGTAACTCAGTGCGTGGTGATGAAGATATTTTAGTGCAGTTGGGCGGCCCGATCAAAATGGCTGAGAATAATGCTTGCTTACTTTACTCCGGACATCGAGGGGGTGGCAAATCCACAGAGTTAAAACGGTTAAAAAAAGATTTAGAAGACTATGGATTTGTAGTGGTCTATTTTGCTGCTGCAACTGAGGATGAAGGAGATTTAAGCTTTCAAGATACCCAATATCAAGATATCCTCCTCTCTTGTACGCGGCAACTACTGAAAGAGTTAGAAGGTAAAGCAGATCCATCACCAATCGCAAATTGGTTAAAGTCTCGCTGGAAAGAACTCACGGATCTCGCTTTAACTGAAGTTTCATTTGATAATTTCAATGTCAGCATTGCGCTCTCTCAATTTACTCGCATTACAGCAGTAATGCGAACAGAACCCAGTAAACGCAGAAAAATTCGAGAGCTAGTCGAACCCAATACCGAGTCCTTAGTCAAGGCGCTCAATGAATTTATTGACAGTGCTAAAGCGTCTAGTCAGAATACAGAAAAGAAGGTGGTGATTATTGCCGATAACCTCGACCGGATTGTTCCTATTCAAAATGATGACAACGGACAAACCAATCTAGAAGACATTTATGTTAACCGCTCGGAATTAATGCGAGGTTTAAAATGCGATATCATCTACACTGCTCCCATTGCTTTACTCTATTCTAGGGCAGCTAGTGAACTACAAGATATCTACGGAACCCCTCAAGTTCTCCCCATGATTATGGTGGAATCTCAGGATGGTCAAGTTTTAGAAGCTGGAATGAACAAGTTACGAACAGCTCTAGAGAAACGAGCAGCCTGCGCCAGCGATTTAGAATTAGTTCCCCATATTTTTGATTCTGAAGAAACTGTACAATTGTTGTGTGTTAGTTGTGGCGGACATTTGCGGGATTTAATGCATATGGTGCGGGATGCTATCAATCAAAGTACCGAATTACCCATTAAGGAAAAAGCAGTCAAACGAGCCATTGGTCGATATCGACGGGGATATATGGAGACCTTACAAGAGTCAGATTGGCCGTTGCTTTTTAATGTTTATCACGCTAAACGCAAATACCACGAGCCAGAGTATCGCGACTTACTCTATAGGCGTTGCATTTTAGAATATTGTTTTGTTGATGAGTATGAAGCGCCCAATCCTTGGCATACCGTACATCCTTTAATTCGTGGATCTAAACTATTCAAAGAGCGCTGGCAAAAGTATCAGGAGGAAACAAATGAAAGTTGAAGATATTCTCGATTGGGATGAAGATGAATTAGAACCCGAAACGGAAGAAGATATTTTTGCCGAGTTAATCCGTGCCGTTCGTAATAATGAGGGTGCAGGTTGGTTTTTTGTCCAATGCGGACAAGATAAAGAAAGAGAAGTAATTGAGCGATTGCAAAATAGTTTTGGAGTGAATCGGGTTACGATGATGGATTTGGATTCCCAAACCCGAACATTTTACGCCGAAGCAAAAGCTAAATATGACCAAGAAAAATTTACAGTCTTGGTTGTGCGGAGAATTGAGGAAGCTTTATTCACGTATGAGGATGCTAAACGCTCGTTAGGTTGGGATGATGACAAAATTTCTAATTATAGTCTCCAGGATGTCCCCCCCTTATTAAATCATTTAAATCAAGTCCGAGAAAATCTATGGAACAATGTTCCTTGTGCTATTGTCTTTCTCTTGCCTTACTTTGCAGTGCAATATTTTAGGTTTCGCGCACCCGATTTTTATGATTGGCGAGTAGGCTTGTTTGTTTTACCTAAAGACAAGAGCGATAATGCAATGATTGACTGGGTGCTGGAGTCTGAATATAAAGAGTATTGTCAACTCTCTAGTACAGAACGGCTAAAGCGAATTGCAGAGCTAAGGAATACCATCACAGATTCTGAGTTGGAAGCCGAACAAAAAGCTCATTTATTGGTGACGCAAGGATTACTATTTGAAAGTGAGGAAGGTTATGAAAATGCTATTTCTTGTTATAGGAAAGCTACTGAAGTCGATCCGAGCTATGTGAGAGCGTGGAATACTTGGGGCGCGACTTTATGTGATGATTTAGGACGACTAGAAGAGGCTATCTCTAAATTTGATATAGCAATAGAAAAAGATCCGGATTTCCCATCTGCTTGGTACAATCGTGGTGTTGCTTTGGGTAAATTAAAACAGTATAAAGAGTCTCTATTGAGTTATGACAAATCAATAGAACTGGAACCCAATCATTATTATGCCTGGCATAATCGAGGTTCTAATTTAGATAAATTAGAACGGTATAAAGAAGCTGTATCTAGTTATCAAAAAGCGATAGAATTGAAACCAGGAAAGCTTTCCACATTAAATAATATTGGCACAATACTTTGTGATAATTTAGAGAGGTATGAAGAAGCAATTCACTGCTTTGATGAGCTTATAAAAATTGATGAAAAAAATTCTACTGCGTGGTACAACCGTGGTGTCGCTTTGCGTAAATTGGGACGATATGAAGAGGCTATATCTAGTTACAAAAAAACAATAGAAATGAAACCAGACTCCCTGGATGTTTGGAATATAATTGGCGCAATACTTTGCGATAATTTAGGGAGATATGAAGAAGCAATTAAATGCTTTGATAAGATTATAAAAATTGACGAAAATCACTCAAATGCGTGGCACGACCGTGGGGTTGCACTGGGTAAACTAGGAAGATATGAGGAGGCTATATTTAGTTATAAAAAATCAATAAAATTGAACCCAGACTACCTTTATGTTTGGAATACAATTGGCGCAATACTTTGCGATAACTTAGGAAGATATGAAGAAGCAATTCACTGCTCTGATCGAGCCATACAGATTGATAAAAAAAACTCAGATGCTTGGTACAGTCGTGGTGTTGCTTTGGGTAAATTAGGGCAACATGAAGAGGCGATATCTAGTTATGAAAAAACTATAGAGCTGCAACCCGATCATGTTTCAGCTTACAACAATTTGGCATTAAGTTTAAACCAACTTAAACGTTGTAAAGAGGCGATCGCCTGTTACGAAACAATTTTACAACTCCAACCGTACAATATAGGCATCCGAAGTTTACTATTGGGACAACTGTTGATAACAGGACAATGGGTGAAAGCCTTTAAACAATGGTTAAGTAATATTAAGTATTCACAAACCTTATCTAAGCTGGATCGCACTACCCCTGAATGGCAAGAGGTTTACAACTATGCTAAAGCAACAAACAACAAGATATTACTGTGGATATTAGAGCAAGATTCATCAGACGCTCCTCAACCTAACTCCTGATAGAATAGCTTAGGATGTCTCTATAAAAGCGCAATATTTAGTCGATCTAACTTAACTCACAGGCATGTGTTTTATGAGTGAGCCACAGCAAAATATAAATAAAGATCGCAGCTCTCCGTCTGGAAACCGTAAAGTATTGTTAGAACAATTACAGATTGGGGTGAGTGTCATCGTGGCCATTTTTGGTGTGTACACATCGTGGCAAGCGACTATAGCAGCAAGAACCTCCGAAGAAATACAGACAAAACTTAAAGAACAGGCACAAGAAAATCAAAGGGTTCAAAAGTTTGTTGAGCTAATTCAGGCACAGTTGGAAAATTTAGCTGGGGCAGACAATACCAAAGCTAAAATAGCCCTCATTAGTCTTTATAATTTAGCTGAAGATGATGATGAAAAACGAATTTTGTTCACGATTCCCATATCGAGTCAGAATCAGGCATTGACTCAAACCATATCGGGATTAATCCTTGATGATGATTCTGTGACCGACGAATTTAAGGGTTATATTCGCGATAAATTGAGTAGCGTGCAAACCGCCCAAAATCCTGAGATGGAATTCTATAGTACCGCAGAAATAGCCAATCGTCCGGATAAAGAACTTTTGCAAAAGCTTACGGAAGAGCAACTGAATATAGAGGGATGGATCTATTTGGGTAAAATCCGGTCTGGTAGTCAAACGTTGGAGGATGATAATACTAAAACGATTAAGCAAGATACGATTCCTCAAGCGCAGACCAACATTGAAACGATAACTTCGATTAATTTAAGGGAGCGAGGTACGAGGTTGGCAAATATTAAGGGTATTATTCCTCCTAATTCTAGGCTGAAGGTTGAAGAGGTAACAACCATAACGATGGATGAAAATCATGAGACTGTTTGGGCGAAGATCTCACAGGTTTCTGCTAACTGAAATCAACAATTATACACGCACTAAACAAGGGGCTGAGAGCAACTTGCCCCTCAAGAATCAATTAATGCAAACATTTAAGGATTTGATATCACTGATTATTCGGATTTGATATCAGTAATGCAGCAGGCATGTTTCCTGATACAATACTGAAGTTCAGTCGCCTTATCGGATAGATGGCATCAGAATCTGTATGACTTATTATATTGCGCCTCGATTTCTCAATAAAGTTGCCATCCATATCACCAAGAATTTCTTAGATTTACCCCAAGTGCCGGTTCCTCTGATTTTAGGGATTCATGGACGCAAGGGAGAAGGGAAAACGTTTCAATGTGAATTAATTTTTGAGAAGATGGGCGTGGAAGTTATCCATATGTCTGCGGGAGAATTGGAAAGTCCGGATGCGGGAGATCCGTCTCGGTTAATTCGGTTGCGCTATCGGGAAGCGGCTGAATTAATTAAGGTGCGGGGGAAAATGACGGTATTAATGATTAACGATTTGGATGCGGGAGCAGGTCGTTTAGATGAGCGTACCCAATATACGGTGAATACGCAATTGGTACATGGGACATTAATGAATATTGCCGATCGCCCCACGGATGTGCAACTTCCCGGAAGCTACGATCCCACCCCCCTACATCGCGTCCCCATTATTGTCACGGGAAATGACTTTTCCACGCTCTACGCTCCCCTCATTCGGGATGGACGGATGGAAAAATTCTATTGGGAACCCGATCGCCAAGATAAAGGTGGCATTGTTAAAGGTATCTTTGCTCCGGATAATCTTCCCAGTGCAACCATTGAACAGTTGATTGATCGCTTTCCCGAACAGCCGATTGATTTCTTTGCCGTACTGCGATCGCGCCTATATGATGACCAAATTTTACACCTGCTCGAAACCGTCGGCTATGACCAAATTGGCAAACGATTAGTGAATAGTAAAGAAAAACCGCCCGAATTTCCCAGCCAAGCCTGGAGCTTAGAGCAACTGCTGCACATGGCAGAACAATTGCAAGAACAGCAGCACCATATTAACCGGCTGAAGTTATCCCAAACTTATCAACCCAAACCCGAATCTACAACAGCACCCTCTCCCAGAGTGACAGAGGAATTCCCCCCAAATTCTCCCCCCGTTAATCTCCCCTCAGAGATTACCCAACAAGTACAACAAATTCTAGAGGGAGGCTACAGTTTAGGCGTAGAAATCGCTGATTCTCGCAGATTTCGGACAGGATCGTGGCAAAATGCTGGCCCTATATCGGCTCAAAGTCTGCAAGAGGCACTCTTCCAATTGAGCGGTATTTTAGAAGAGCATCCCCATGAATATATCCGGTTAATTGCGATCGATCGCCCGCGCAAACAGCGCATTCTGGAGACCTTGATTCAAAAACCGTAGAGCGATTCTCTCTTCAGGAGGAATACAGCTTAAATCTTTAAGCTCTAAGCAATATAAGCTATTCCCTATTCCCTAGTGGGTAGCACTTATAGAGAGCTAGGCAAGGCTACATAAATATCGACCCAGCAATCCACCTTGAATGGAGCTGTCTACAATCTGAAAGCCAGCTTTCCTAAAGAGTTCCTCAAGAATCCAGTCAAATGTAGAATATTCTTCCTGGAAATGAACAATTGCATCCTCTCTTAAAAAGTCGCCACCAACTGACTCCTGGCGATCTATAAACTGGTTCACATTAGGTTCATAGTTATTCTGTTCAACGATCACGTCCTGAATGAATAATTTACCATCACTTTTGATCAATCCTCGCAGCCTATCCAGAGCAATGAATTTGAAGAAGTCTGGGAGATGGTGAAAGGAAAAAGAAGATGTGATTAGATCGTAATGACTTGGGGGACTGGTATGAGTCAGAAATCCACCTTCTTCAAAGTTGATTGAGACTTCTGCTTCATTAGCCTTTGTCTTAGCGTACTCAAGCATGGTCTTAGAAACATCAATAGCAGTTACGTCCAATCCTTTCTTGGAGGCTTCTATGGAAAAGATACCAGTGCCACAGCCAATATCAAGAAGTTTCATTCCTGGCTTTGCCCCAATTAGCTTGAGTATTTCATGGCTTTCTAGCTTGAGGTCACGAAACTTTGAGTGGCTTTCATCATATAAAGCCACTTCTTCAATAGATTCGTAATCTTTGCCAATTTGTTGGCGCTCGTTCCAGATCCAGTCTTTAAGAGATGTCATCGTATTTACTCCTGGCTATTAGTCATTAAATATACTGACTTGGGCTATTGTGGATAGGGAAAGTTCTAGGGAATAGCCTCGTAGTACATCGTGAGAGAGAATTAAACCCTATTTCCTAATATTCTACAGCTAGATGATGACGCTTGTTCATTAAAAGAGGTGATTTTAGTAACAATCTTCACGCTCTTCATTCAAGGGGTATAGAACCACCCTCATAGCAATAAACCTTGAACCCTATTGCTCGGTTGGCGATCGCTCTTGCCCCTACCCTTTATCCGACTTTCCATTTTTGGTTTTAGAAATTATTCTTAATAGAGTGTTTCGCTTAGTTCTCCCATGAATCCTCAATATTCTAAAAATATTTATCAACAAGTCTCTAGACGAAAACTATTAGGTTTTGGAGCTGCCAGTGGTAGTTTACTGATCGCTTCAGCCCTGCTCAAACCCAGGATTTCCAAAGCATTTCAAGCTATCCGTATTCCTTCTCTACCAGCAGGCTATACTCCACCATCAGAACATCCCTTCGATCCCATGGTCTTATTACGGGAATTTGACTATGGTACCGTCAAATATGAACAAGGTAAAAAGGTGCGGGAGTTTGAAGTCACCGCGAAAAGCTCTCCATTACAGCTCAACAGTGTAATTACTTTTATCAGTTGGAACTTAAACGATAGAGTTCCTGGGCCGACCTTCCGAGCAAAAGAAGGCGAACGGATTCGGATCGTTTTCCATAATGAAGGCGGGCATTCCCACAGTATGCATTTTCACGGTACACACCCTGTAGACATGGATGGGATTGAACCCATCCGCCACGGAAAAACCATGGTATACGAATTTGATGCCGAGCCGTTTGGAGTTCATCCTTATCATTGCCATATTGCCCCCGTAACCCGCCATATTAGTAAAGGACTCTATGGTTTATTAATTGTTGACCCCCCAGAGGGACGAGTTCCAGCCGATGAAATGGTGATGGTGATGGGAGGCTTTGATATCAATAACGATCATCAAAATGAACTCTATGCCTTTAATGGTATCCCTAATTACTATCGAGACCATCCGATTCCCGTTTACCAAAATCAGTTAATCCGTTTGTACTTGCTGAATATGATTGAGTTCGATCCGGCCGTCACCTTCCATATTCATGCCAATATGTTTCAAATTTTTCCCACCGGACGCACCTTAAAATCCTCAGCAGAATCAGATGTGATTACGATGGGAACCGCAGAACGACATATCTTAGAGTTTTCGTATAAGTACCCCGGTCAGTATATGTTTCATCCCCATCAAGATGATATTGCAGAGCGTGGCTGTATGGGTTTTTTTGATGTTTTGCCTGTTTAGGGGGTGGGTTGTCAAACTCGATGGAGGAGATAGGCTAGCTATTGACATTAATCATCAAATAGATCTATCCTCTCCAGATGAGCTTTTCTTGAAATTAATTCTTAATTATAATGACAAAGCAACTAAAATCTGTAGAACTGTTCTTAGCGATCGGTTTAGTGACAACTATGGGTGCAAGCAGTGGGGCAACTGTGTATCACCAAAGTCAAGACCAAGAATCTGTTTCAACCCTGGAAACGATTAAGATGGCAAGCGAACATGGCCATGGACATAGTAAGCAGGGGGGTGAAGCGGGTGAAGGAGGGGGGAGTTCAGGTGATCCAGATGTGGATTATATGACTGCTCTAGCTCTGATGCAAGGCCATCTGATCGTAGCGGAAGAATTGATCGAAGCAGGGGAATACGATCAGGCGGAGCCACATATCGGACATCCAGTAGAAGAACTCTATGGTGATGTAGAGGAACAATTGGCCGATCGCAATGTACCCCAATTTGATACGACCCTAAATGAACTTCATGATTTAGTTAAATTCGATCCTCAGAGTGCCCGACTCAGAACTCGGTTCCAAACCTCTGTAAGGGCCATTGATGGAGCAATGATGGCAGTCCCTAAAGATTTAAGAGAGTCTCCAGAGTTTGTATTGGAAGTCATTGGTAGAGTGCTGGAAACAGCAGCAGCCGAATATGAAGCGGCGATCGCCAATAACCGATTTGTAGAAATTATAGAATATCAAGATTCTAGAGGGTTTGTTATTTATGCCAATGAGCTTTATGCAACCATTGCTGATACGATGAAGCGATCTCGTCCTGATGACCACCAAGTTATTCTAGAGAGCTTACAAGAACTTCAGACCATTTGGCCTTCCGTTAATCCTCCCAATACTCCTTTAGCAGAACCGAGTAAAGTATTCAGCTTAGTTTTTCTCATTGGAGATCATAGTTAATACTTAATTCTTGGTTCGACTAACGACTGTATCTGGCTTTCCGGCCGTTTTCGGCTGTCGCTGACCTGAAACGGCCTTACAATTATGTCTTGTTGTTATTTGAATGACTATACTTGGCCATCTATGATTGTTCGTATTCCTAATGTATTGACAGAGGAAGAACTTCAACATCTGACAACGTACTTCGCTGAAGCCGAATTTGTAGAGGGAAAACTCACTGCTGGATGGCATACTCAGCAAGTCAAGCACAATCAACAATTACCGCATCATCGAAAGACTAAAAATTTATCTTCTCTGATCTCTAAAGCACTAGAAAGAAATCAACTCTTTCAAGTTCTCGCTCGCCCTAAAGTAGTTCATTCCATCTTATTGAGTCGCTATAGGGAAGGAATGTCTTATGGACGACATGTTGATAATGCCTTGATGGGTGGCTCAAACTTTCTGCGTTCGGATCTCTCGTTTACTGTTTTCCTGAGCGATCCCAATAGTTATACTGGGGGTGAATTGGTGATTGAGCAAGCAGATGATGAGAAAGGCTACAAGTTAGAGGCGGGTAGTGCTATTGTCTATCCGTCCACCACGCTGCATCGAGTCGAGTCAGTTCTCACGGGCGAGCGTCTCGTTGCGGTTGGGTGGGTTCAAAGCCTGATTCGCGATCGCGATCAGCGGGAAATTTTGTTTGACTTAGAAACAGTAAAACGCTCGTTATATGCTCGGGAGGGTAAAACGAGCGAATTCGATCTGATTACCAAAAGTGTCGCTAATTTGCTCAGAAAATGGGCAGAGTGAGTCAGTATGACGCTACAGACTGGGTAATAGGTCAACCCTTTTCCCTTAAACATCCCCTTTTTTCTAAAAGAAGTCTCCTCAACTGTCCATTAAAGTGTTATGCTGAATTTAGACCCGGACTTATGCGATTACAACGCTCAAACCTTGTCAGGACCGGAAGGTAGCAGCAATACGAGATGCTTGTAATAGGCGTAAACTCCGGGTCGCCCTGTGTCAGAACGAGGATTCAGAGATGCCAGGTTTAGGAGATTTCGTCAAGAAAGCATTCTATATGGGAGTTGGGGTGGCATCCTATGCAGGGGAAAAGGCTGGAAGTGCGATCGCCGATCTGCGCCCTCAAGCCCAAAAGTTAGCCAATGAAATGGTAGAGCGCGGAGAAATTACGGCTGAAGAAGCCAAGCGCATGGTCGAAGAAATTGTCAATCGCGCTCAACAACAAGTCAATCAGCAGGCAACCGAAACCCATTCAGTAGAAACGCTCAAAGAACCTCGTCGGATCGAAATTGTAGATGATGAGGAGCCGGAACCTTCCACAGATGACGAGCAAGTTAACGAATTGCGCGATCAAGTCAATCAACTCAAAGAAGAACTGAAGCGCCTTCAAAAAGATTAAGTGAAGTTATGGAAGATTGGGAAAAAGAGTGGCAGAACCTCTGTGAGAGCTTTACGACTGGAGTTGAAGAGTTTTTTCGGGAAGTTGAGGAAGAGTTAGGAGAGTGGGTTGGCGAGATGGCGGAAATCACCGTCGAGATTGCTGAAACTCTCGATGAGCTGCTCTTTCGAGATCTAGAAGCTTATTTCAATGAATGGTTAGAACCCAGTGAGGACTCCCCATTAGAGTCTAGGGAAGAGGAGCCATATTACAATCCTTTTGGGGATCTAGAGCAATTTCCTATAAACCCCGAACATCAAGCTTGCGTGGGATGTCGTCATTACCACGGACAAGTTTATGGGGGTAATCTGTTGGTTTGTGGGATGCATCCTTACGGACCAGAAGATACTTCTTGTCGAGACTGGGAAGGAATGGACGGAAGCTGAAGGAGTTACTTGAATGGGATACCAAGTTTCCTCTCCCTATTCCTCCCATACTCTCTACTATCAAGCTTCCTTGTCACCTCATGATATAGCGCTTCGTGCTAGGGAATAGCTTGTATTGCTTAGGGGCTAAGGCTTCAAGCTATAGCAGTGAAAGAGTTGATTAGGACAGTGAGGTTATGGTTTGAGGCAATAGGCACGAATAGCAATAGAAAATGTCCTAACTCTCCCTTTCTCTGCTATATTATTCAGGGTTAACAATTGATCCAAAGAATAAAGGCGTTTGGGTTTCGTGGTCGTAAATAGCGCAGAAAAACGGGCGATCAACAACCATTTCAAATGGATTAGATGGTGGACGAATAGAAGTAGCAACAATACCGACGGAGGTAACCGCAGCCGCTTCTGTTCCCTTTTCGTTCACTTCGACAAAGGTTTTATGTTTGACTTGATCGATTTTGGCAGAAATATCACTGATTTTGGAAAAATTAGCCTGTTGACTGAACGCCAGATCCATGCCTAATGCAGATAACACAGGTTTGAGTTCTACACCATATTCCAGTTGAAATTTAGGTAGGGTAATCGAACCTTCATGATCTTGAAATTGACCGAGCCAAGTTTGCCAGGTGCTACCGTTGAGTTGGGCATAAAATTGGGATAAGTTTTGCTCAGGTTGAGGCAAGAATACATAGAGGCTAAATCGCCCGTCACCATAAGGTAAGCGAATGGCTTGAAATTGCTCATTTTCTAGATAATCATAACTCCCCGTTTGGAACATCATAGGATGTTGTTTTTCTTGTCCGTTGAGGAGATAAAAAGGACGCTCTTGGGTGAGAGTTGGGTTAAATTCATTTTGCCATTGTCCCTTAAAATAGGTGGCATTGATGAGGAATAGGAGATCGTCAGGATTAATCTGATCGACAATTTGGGGGATTTTACCTTTAGTTTGCCGTTTCACCCAATTATTGATGTGCTTAGGAGTAGCAGGATCGGTAAAATCTAGCGATCGCACCTTTGCATCATAATAGGTTGTCGTTTGTTGTAGAAAATCCGACTTAAAGTTCACATCATTTCTACCCCATAGAGAATTAGCTATGCTCAGTTCAATAGACTTATCCGTATTTTCTAGACGCTGCTTGAGCGTTGCATAGGCTTGATTAATGTCACTTAAACTCATTCCTTGTAGCTCTAAGGCATTCGCCATAGCCGTTTGAGTGTCTCCGGATGCCCCATTGTACGTCATGGTAAGGGCGATCGCCACACTCGAAGGCGAAATAAAGAGATTTTGAGTTTCTTCTTGTGCTAATAATTGCTGCCATAGCTTAAAGCTAAAGCGGGTATGAGCATCAGTCAATTGGGGATTCACACCAGCATTGGTTTCAGAGATAATGGGAGATGAGGCGATCGCTCCTGGAGTAGTAGGGCGAAAACATCCCCATAACCCCAAGAGGACTAAACCCGTTGTCATCAGCATACCGAGCTTTTTCAGAGTGAGTACAGTCATGATTAGCGCTCCAGCATAAGGGGTCTATACTTCTCAGCATGTCACAAGGGGTTTCTGATTCCTGAAGTGTTACCCTTTCTGTAACCAATGGAGGTTGAAGCTATCATACAGTGCTTGGCGGCGATCGGAGGATAGGGGATGCAAACAACAGACTTGCCTATGGCCTAATAAAAGTAGAAACTGTTCTCACTCAATTCAACAAAATCTTGTTAATGATACCACTCGTAGAAGTAGCCACTTCAATCTGAATCAGTTCTAGACGACAACCACAAGCTCTAACGGTTGGCATTTCCGGTAAAGTGTCTGGTGTATAGTCTCCTCCTTTAGCATAAATATCAGGTTTTAGTGTTTCAATTAAGGGAATAGCCGTTAAAGAGTCAAAAATGACCACCCCATCAACCGGTTTGAAGCCCATCACCAGTTCTGCTCGTTGAGATTCAGGTACAATGGGGCGATTAGGCTTGAGGTTGCCCACAGAGCGATCGCTATTAATGCCGACGATGAGCGATCGCCCAAACGACTTTGCCTGTTGTAAATACCGTAAATGACCAATATGAAGCAAGTCAAAGCAGCCATTGGTTAGAACCAAGGGCCGCCAATTTTGTGGAGAGGCTGTAATTTGGGTTTCTAATTGCTCAAGGGTAAATATCATAAGACCCATCATCAAAGATTAACACTGAGCTTTATCGCCGAAAACCGTACTCAAGGGTAAAAAACTGAGGATTTAAATCAGCTAAAGCAGGTCTAAGTTTTGCCAATTCTTCTTCTGGAGCATGAACTTCTAAACGAGTCAGATCGGCGAGTGTTAAGGCTTCTTTAAGTAACGCATCTACATTACCTAAATGGGCAATTACTCCTTCTGCATCCACATATCCTTCACGACAATGGCTTTGATCTCCGTCAAAGGTAAATCCATAGTAGAGGCACTTAGATTCCTGGGCCGTTTTTTCTACAAATCGTTCACAGAGTTCCTTAAACTGATCGAGTTTCCCACTATGAACTTTGAAATAGGGCACAAGTGTGCAGCATGTGTCTTGAGTTGCCATACGTCCCTCTCAATTTATCGTCTCAACCACCAGTGTAAACCCCAGCCGATCGCAAAGCCTAATCCCCCAAACCGCACCGCTTGCCAAAAGGGTTCTTTGACTGTTAACCAGGACAGGAGGCGACTTTCTAGCTCTACTTCTAAGGTTGCCAGTTGTTCTTTAATGTGTTTAAGTTCCGTTTGCAGTTGGCCTAACCGGTGCTGAAGATCCTGTTTTTGCTGCTGTCCTTCTTTAACTTGGGTATACCGTTGTTTGAGACTTGATAGGCTCTCTTCTAAGTCCATCAAGCTCTGTTCCCAGTCAGGTTGGGGATCGGTTTCAGAGGGAGGGGAGCGATCGTCGGACATGGGAGAATACTTTCAGAGGAAGACAGGGGGACACGGAGAATGGGATGATTTTTGGAATTTAGGACTATTCCGTTACAATCAAGAACAACGGTATTCTATCAAGGTTATCTGCTCCAATGTCTAATTTTTCCAGTACACAGACCCCGATCGCCGATCGCCTCTCAGATCTGACGACTCTAGAGATTGCACAAGTATTAGCTCAACGGTTGGCCATTTCCTCGGCAGATTGGCATAAGCTCAAATCTAATCGTACCGCGAGGGCCCAGGAACAGGCGATCGCTGCTCTAATTTTCCTGTTAAAAAACCAAAAAGAAGAAGCACTGCCCCGACTACAACAAGCTACCGGTTGGCTCGATCGCTCGATTAGCGCTCCTCCTTGTCCCGATCATCGCTAAAGCTTGGACTATCTCCAACTTTTGCACAGTCGCAGTTCTCGATCTTCCGGAGACCAATGGACTTGATCGAAAATTTGGTGCAGAATAAACAAACCGCGCCCACATTCGGACTCATGCTCAGGAAGCCCAGCCGAGTCAATGGGAATACAGGAACAGTTCTCCCTGCTTTGGCTATCCGTGCTTTGGCATCCTTGATCTGAAATCACCCACCAGTGATGGCCTTCGGATACCGAAAACCTCACAGAAACTTGCTTACCCGGATCGAGATTATTACCATGTTTAGCCGCATTTACCAGGGCTTCTTGTAGTCCGAGTCTAACCTGTTCTTGCCAGTCGAGAGGCACATGGGAAGGGATGTGAGTGAGGAGTAGATCGAGTACAGGACACAGGTACAACGTAGACGCGAAACTAATGGTATTCCATTGCCGGCGCACGGGACGAGGTGAAATAGCAATCACAACTTCAAATCCTTAATCATTACAAAGGGACAGTATCTGAGCGGAGCAAATAGCATGGTTTTGAAAGTCAGATGACCTGAGTGTAAATGGCGATCGCGTTAACCTAATTTTGATGATTCATAAGAAATTAAAAGCTTTTCCTCGATGAAAATAATGGGTTGACGGTTCAATTGGTGAGGCTTTGATTCATATTTTAGTTCTCCATTCGCATCACCTAGATTGGGAGGGATTGGGGGTTAGCAATTGCTCCAGAAAGGATAAATTAAAGCTCTTCTATTGTTTAATTATATCAAAACCGCTTCAAAAAGACATCCGTGTAGCAGATATATCCAATGCGATCAAAGAATCTATAACCGAATTTCATGACCCGTTATACTATAATTAAAGATCTTTTCCTTGCTTCATTTTGGCAACACAAGTGGTTATTCAGGACAAGAAAGTTCTCAATATTACTTTGAATCCTACATTTTATCGGGCCAGCAAACCTCATGATTTCATCCACCCTTCTTCCTCCTTCCGTCAATCTTGAGTCAGTTAGATTAGAAATTCGAGCCTTACAGCCTGAACTGGTCCAATGGCGAAGGCAAATTCATCAATGTCCTGAGCTGGGTTTTGAGGAATATTTGACCTCAGCTTTTGTGTCCAAACTGCTGACCCGATGGGGGATTGAGCATCAAACTGGGATTGCCGGAACTGGTATTGTCGCCACCCTTACCGGCCAAACCCCTGGCCCTGTTTTAGCGATTCGTGCTGATATGGATGCTTTACCGATTAACGAACTCAATCGAGTCCCGTATCGATCGCAGCATGAGGGTAAAATGCACGCCTGCGGCCATGACGGTCATACGGCGATCGCCCTGGGAACTGCCCACTATTTAGCCAAACACCGGCAAAACTTTTCCGGAACCATAAAAATCATTTTCCAGCCCGCAGAGGAAGGACCAGGGGGTGCTAAACCGATGATTGAAGCCGGGGTGCTAAAAAAACCTGATGTCGATGCCCTCATCGGTCTGCACCTGTGGAATGTCCTACCCATGGGTAAAGTTGCCTTTCGCAGCGGCCCATTTATGGCAGCCGTAGAATCGTTTAAACTCTTGATTATGGGCAAAGGCGGCCATGGAGCCATGCCCCATCAAACCATAGATTCAGTCATGGTCAGTGCTCAAATTGTCAATACGCTCCAGACGATTGTCTCCCGCAACGTCAACCCCTTGCAATCGGCTGTCGTTACTATTGGAGAACTCCATGCAGGAACTCGCCATAACGTCATTGCAGATACGGCTAAACTGAGCGGAACGGTTCGCTATTTTGATCCCCAATTCCAAGGTTATCTACAAGAGCGGATTGAACAAACAATAGCTGGAATCTGCCAGATCCATGGTGCAACCTACGATCTCAACTACTGGCAGCAATATCCAGCCGTCATTAATGATCGCCGCATGTCCGATTTTGTCTATTCTGTGGCCCAAGAAGTCGTAGAAACCTCCAATGAACTCCTGCCCGACTATCAAACCTTAGCGGCTGAAGATGTCTCTTTCTTCCTGCAACAAGTTCCTGGATGCTACTTCTTCCTGGGATCGGCCAACCCAGAGCGAGATCTTGCCTATCCCCATCACCATCCTCGGTTTGACTTTGACGAGATTGTATTACAGATGGGCGTAGAACTCTTTGTACGCTGTGCCGAAGAGTTTGGTAAGTGTTTTCCGCTCTAGGAGAAGATAGGGAGATAGAGACAACCTCCTAATTCCCTGTTCCCCGATCAACAAGATAGACCCGCAGAAGAACACTGATAGGCTTCGGAAATCCCCTGTAGAGCAGCAATAGCTAAGGGACCTTTCACCCAAAACTCGACTTGTCTTTGGTTACCCTGATAGCTCAGATCCAAAATCAACACCTCTGGCGGAGAATAGGGCAACTTCTCCGCCCACTCAATGGCGACAATACCCAGAGGGACTTCTACACCTTCCCAATATAACTCTGGATTCAGGCTAGGCACTTGGGCGGGACTGAGGCGATAGAGATCGAAATGGTAGAGGGGTACTCTGCCATCAAGATATTCATTAATTAAGGTAAACGTGGGACTGTCAATGAGATCCTCAATACCCAGTCCCTTACCGAGTCCCTGAATTAACGTAGTTTTCCCCGTACCCAAATCCCCATTGAGAAGGACGACACTTCCGGGGGCTAAAATTTGACCGAGTTTGATCCCCAATTCTTCGGTGGCTTGAGCATCAGGCAGGTCAAGAGAAAGATGCATAGTTGAACGTTAATCTCCGCTAGGCAATAGGTAATAGGCACGAATGGCAATAGGGGAAACCCAGTTGCTATATTTAACGACGACGCTGTTGCAGTTGTCGATAAACTTCCTTCAAAGGGACACCATGATAGGCAAGGGCGACCAAGGTGTGATAAAACAAATCGGCTACTTCTGAGGCAATGGACTCTGGATTATCATCCTTACAGGCCATCACCACTTCTGCTGTTTCCTCACCCACTTTCTTGAGGATTTTATTGTCTCCATCGGCCAATAATTTACAAGTATAGGATTCTGGGGTAGGACGATCGCGGCGATCGCAAATGACCTCATACACTTGAGAGAGCATATCCGCAGGGGGAGCAGTAATAGTTCCTTCCACCTGATGAAAACAACTGCGCTCTCCAGTATGGCAAGCAATATCACCAATTTGCTCAACTCCAATTAACAAAGCATCGCTATCACAATCATAACGAAGCGATCGCACCTTCTGGAGATGACCCGATGTTTCCCCCTTATGCCACAACTGGGAACGGGAACGACTCCAAAACCAAGTTTCTCCAGTCTCCAAGGTTTTGTGTAGCGATTCCTGATTCATCCAAGCCATCATCAGCACCGTACCATCAAGATCGTCTTGAACAATGGCAGGAACCAAACCTTGATCATTATATTTAATGCGATCAATCGGGATCGCCTGGGAAGGAAAAGACTCAACAGACATAAAACTTAATCAATTACCCCAACAAACAACAGATCGCTTGCAGTAGCTCTAAAACCCTTGTAAGCAGCCTTACCCAATCTTACCCCTTCTCTAATGGAGGAAGTGATGAAGGTGCTAAGTTTTAGTGTAATCTAGCCCTTATTGCTAAAAAACACTTGAGCATTTAGCCCAAAATTATCTGTATTTTTGCGCCTGGAGATTACCTTGACTGCAACCACACTAAACACTACCAAATCCAAAGAAATCTTTACCGCTGCCCAAAGCCTGATGCCTGGGGGGGTTAGCTCTCCCGTGCGGGCGTTCAAATCTGTGGGCGGCCAACCTATTGTTTTTGACCGTGTAAAAGGAGCCTATATCTGGGATGTCGATGGTAACCAATACACTGATTATGTCGGCACTTGGGGCCCAGCCATTTGCGGTCATGCCCATCCAGATGTGATTAAAGCACTCCATGAATCCCTAGACAAAGGAACCAGCTTTGGCGCTCCCTGTGCCCAAGAAAATATCCTCGCGGACATGGTGATTAACGCCGTTCCCAGCATTGAAATGGTCAGGTTTGTCAACTCTGGAACCGAAGCCTGTATGTCTGTCCTGCGACTGATGCGAGCCTTCACCGGACGGGAAAAAATTATCAAATTTGAAGGCTGCTACCATGGCCACGCCGATATGTTCCTGGTTAAAGCCGGTTCTGGGGTAGCAACCCTAGGCTTACCGGACTCTCCAGGAGTTCCTAAATCCACCACCACCAATACCCTCACCGCCCCCTACAATGACCTAGAAGCAGTGAAAAAACTGTTTAATGACAATCCTGATGAAATTGCTGGAGTCATCCTAGAACCCGTCGTAGGCAACTCTGGCTTTATTCCCCCAGATGCCGGATTTTTAGAAGGATTGCGCCTGCTCACTCAAGACCATGGTGCTTTATTGGTTTTTGATGAAGTGATGACCGGATTTCGGATTTCCTATGGTGGAGCGCAAGCCAAATTTGGCGTAACGCCTGATTTAACAACCTTGGGTAAGGTCATTGGTGGCGGATTACCGGTTGGAGCCTATGGCGGTCGTAAGGAGATTATGTCCTTGGTCGCTCCGGCTGGCCCCATGTATCAAGCGGGAACTCTATCGGGTAATCCTCTGGCAATGACGGCTGGGATTAAAACCTTAGACATCTTGAATAAGGAGGGCCAGTATGATGTTTTGGAGAAGATTACTAAAAAACTGATTGATGGCTTGCTCGCTATTGCCAAAGAAACTGGCCATGAGGCTTGCGGTGGTTCTATTAGTGCCATGTTTGGCTTCTTCTTTACAGCCGGCCCTGTCCACAATTTTAGTGATGCGAAACAGTCGGATACTGCTAAGTTTGGCCGCTTCCATCGGGGAATGTTAGAAAGGGGAATTTATTTAGCGCCTTCTCAGTTTGAGGCTGGGTTTACGTCTTTGGCTCATACCGAGGAAGATATTGATCGGACTCTAGAAGCAGCTCGAGAAGTAATGGTTTCTCTTTAGGTTTTGCCATTGATCCTCTTTTGTCAGTCCACTACCCATGGACTGTATCAGCTAAAATAGTGCATTAGAAAACTTGGTTCGCTGTTGCGTTTTAACGCTAGAATGTTCAAAGCGCTAAAGCGCAACAACATCCCTCCTTTAGCCAGTGTCCTTACGCTTTTTTTCTGTCCTCAGCAATACGCCTCGACTGTTGCGCTTAGTGTGGTCTGCGAGTCCCCGGTGGCTACTCTTGTCTTTGCTGACCACCCTGAGCGCTTCAGTATTACCTGCGATCCAGCTTTATATTGGTAAGCTGATTATCGATCGCATCCTCAATACCATTGGACTACCGAGTTCTGAGTGGTCTCCCATCTTTATCTTGGTGTTTACGGTCTTTTTGCTTCATCTGTTGAGTGATAGCCTCAAGTCATTATCGACTTATACCGCTCAAATTTTAGGCGATCGTTTTAATCTCTACGCCAGTCAACTGCTGCTTAAACAAGCAGTTTACTTGGATTTAGCCCATTACGAACTGCCCGAATTTTACGATTTGTTAAGCCGTGCCCAACAAAGCGGTAGCACTTATCCCGTTCGTGCCCTAACCTACTTCACCACCTTTGTCGGCCAAGGCCTGAAATTATTTGCCCTATTGGGCCTGATTATTAGCTTTAGTCCCCTGGCAACGGTTATATTGCTACTCAGTGCCCTACCTGCATTTATGATTAGTGTCCAATTTTCAGGTCGGCGCTTTAGAGTCCTCCGCAAACAAACTCAGAGTGGTCGATTTGCCGATTATTTACAGCAAGTTTTAACCCATCAAGATTTTGTCAAAGAAATTCGTCTGTTTAATTTGAGCGATCACCTATTAAAGAAATGGCGAGAAATTCGCTGGAAATTCAATGCAGAAATAGAAGAAATGTCTCGCCAGCAAGTTGTTGCCTTGCTCAGTTCAACTCTGATCTCTAAACTGGGATTTTATTTGACCTATTTTTGGATTGTTGCGGCAACCCTGAGTGGTGAAATTACGATTGGTTCTTTGACGATGTATTCGGGGGCATTTCGTCAATCTCAAACGGCGATCCAAGGACTGCTTGAAGAAATTGCGAAATTATATGAAGTGAATCTGCATGTCAGTCAGTTTTTTGATTTTTTAGCTCTTCAACCTTATGTAATTAATCCCCCAAATGCCCAATCTTTTCCTTCTCCTTTGCACCAAGGATTAACGTTCAAAAATGTCAGCTTCACCTACTCAGGAGCGAGCAAGCCCACCTTAAAAAATATTAATTTATCCATTGCACCACAGGAAAGTATTGCTTTAGTCGGTATGAATGGAGCAGGGAAAACGACTTTACTCAAGCTGTTGACCCGGTTTTATGATGTCACGTCTGGAGAGATTACGATTGATAATATTCCCATCACTCAATTAAATTTGAAGGAATTACGGCAGAATATTGGAGTGATTTTCCAAGACTTCGCTCGTTATCATTTGAGTGTCAGTGATAACATTGGGTTTGGTAATATTGACGAATATGATAATCGCGATCGCATTCGCAAAGCCGGGATTGATTCTGGGGCGGATAACGTGATTCAAGGATTAGACCATGGGTATGACACTTTGTTAGGAAAAATCTTTCCAGGAGGAAGTGAATTATCGGGGGGACAATGGCAAAAAGTGGGGTTGGCACGGGCGTTTATGACTCCCGCACAAATCCTGATTTTAGATGAACCGACGGCTGCTTTAGATGCAATATCTGAATATGACCTCTTTCAGCGTTTCCGAAAATTGGCATCGGGTAAAATGACATTCTTGGTTAGTCATCGATTTTCTACTGTACGCATGGCCGATCGCATCATTGTCCTTGAGCAGGGGTCAATTCGAGAAATGGGTAGCCATGAGGAACTGATGGATTTGAATGGCATGTATGCCCAGATGTTTCGACTACAATCGTCTACCTATGAAATTTAGACGTGAGTGCAATCAAATTTTTAGCCTTGGAGGGTCAATCAGGTCTAACAATTTTGAGCCGCGTTCTCTCTGAATGTTCTGCGAACTCAGGTTAAGATAGACAGAGCAAATTGAAGGCAACTATGAAAGGTAAAGGTTAACCTGATGAGGAAATCCCTATTTCAGGGGTCAGGAAGTTGGTTGTTTTTCCTCACCCTGATTGCTGTATTAATGGCCTGGAACTGGCGACTGGTATTGGCAACCGGTTTAGGGATGACGATGATGGTGGTTCTCTATCGGATGCAATCCTGGAACTGGGAATGGCGATGGACCCAAATGCGACGCTGGGTAACTGGGCCGAATCGTCAGTTGGCATTCGCGGTTACGGGTGGTGGTGGGGTCACTTTAGTCACTTATATGGCGATCGCGGTCTGGATAGAGGCGGAAAATGGTTGGATAGCAGCCAGCCAAATTCTGGAAGGATTGGGCATCTTAGCCATTTTAGGACTGCTGGTGGGGCGATCTCTACTTTCCCAGTATAAGCAGCAAGAACTGGAGCTGGATCGGGTCTTGATGGATTTGACTCACCCCGAACCTCTACTACGGTTGTTAGCAGTGCGTCGGGTGAATCGGTTGCTCTATACCCGCTCTGGACAAAAAGAGTCGGAGATGATTTTTAATGCTCTGCGATTGATGCTCAGTCGCGAACAAGAACCGGTGGTGCGCGAGTCCCTTTTGCAGAGTCTGAAGGGAATGCAATCGCCTTTATCTATGGATCCGTCTGCTCGTCGCCCCCTGTCTATTCCCTTAAATCTAGAGTCTAAATCTTCACCGACCACACCCCCGTTAAAATATCCCCAGTCTCCTGAAATCCGTCGTCGCCAGTCTTTTTGACAGACGCTTCAACTGTTGTGGTCGAATCAAAAACCTATTCTAGGGATAGAAAACAAATGCGAATGGTAGCCGAATCGGACACAGAATGGCTAGACTGAAATGATCCATTGGCCTAGGTTGCTCGGTACAATGAACAACGACTTCATCGTTGATAAACACTCCATGCGATCGCAGTATTCTCCCCGTCGAACCAAGATTGTTGCTACCATTGGCCCAGCTACCAGCAGTGCAGACGTGCTTCGCCAGTTGATTTTAGCGGGAGCAACGACCCTCAGACTGAACTTTTCCCACGGAACCCACGAGGATCATCAGCGCAATATCCGTCTGATCCGCCAAGTCTCGTTTGAGCTGAATCGACCAGTGGGCATTTTACAAGATTTACAGGGCCCCAAAATCCGCTTGGGTAAATTCGAGCAAGGATCGGTGGTGCTGAAAAAAGGCGATCGCTTTACCTTAACGAGCGATCGCATCCTGGGCAAGCAAGATATTAGTTTTGTCAGCTATGATCGCCTTGCTGAAGAAGTACCTGTTGGCTCAACCATTCTCCTCGACGATGGTCGAGTAGAAATGAAAGTGGAAGAGATCGATCAAAAAACTGAACAACTCCACTGTCGCGTCACAGTTCCCGGAATTCTCTCTAATAACAAAGGGGTAAACTTTCCAGGCGTTTATCTCTCCGTAAAAGCCTTAACTGACAAAGATCGGGTTGATTTAGCCTTTGGCTTAGATCAAGGGGTAGACTGGGTGGCTCTCTCCTTTGTCCGTAACCCCCAAGATGTTCTAGAAATTAAAGAAATTATCTCCAATGCGGGTAAACAGGTCCCCGTGATCGTCAAAATCGAAAAGCATGAGGCGATCGAGCAAATGGACGCAATTCTGAGCCTATCCGATGGTGTGATGGTCGCTCGTGGGGATCTGGGAGTAGAAGTGCCTGCCGAAGATGTGCCCATGTTACAAAAACGCCTGATCGCTACGGCGAACCGTCTTGGTATTCCCGTCATTACCGCCACCCAAATGCTCGATAGCATGGTTAACTCTCCCCGCGCCACCCGTGCAGAAATTTCCGATGTTGCCAACGCCATCTTAGATGGAACTGATGCGGTGATGCTCTCGAATGAAACTGCGGTGGGTAAATTTCCGGTGGAAGCTGTGGCTACGATGGCGCGCATTGCCCAACGGATCGAAAAAGAACCCCATACCCGCAACGCAGAGACCCAAGGTCGTCAGTCCATTCCCAGTGCCATTTCCAAAGGGGTGAGTCGGATTGCGGAACAGCTTAATGCAGCCGCCATTATGACTTTGACTAAAACTGGAGCAACAGCCCGTAATGTATCTAAATTCCGTCCTGGACCTCCCATTTTAGCGATTACTCCGCAAGTTTCTGTGGCGCGGCGATTGCAGTTGGTTTGGGGCGTGGACACCCTCTTGGTGCTAGATTTACCGTCGATGAATCAGACCTTTCAAGCCGCCATTAATGCAGCCCAAGAGCAACATTTACTCCAGGAAGGGGATTTAGTTGTGATGACGGCGGGAACGTTAACTGGCGTTTCGGGTTCAACGGATTTGATTAAAGTCCAAATCGTTACGGCTGTCCTAGGTAAAGGAACGGGTATTGGTCAAGGATTAGTCAGCGGTCGAGCTAGAATTGCCCAAAATGGGTTAGAGGCTACCCATTTTCATCCCGGTGATATCTTAGTTGCCCCAGAAACCGGAGCCGATTTTATTGAAGCGATTCGTAAAGCTGGGGGAATTATTGTGGAAATGGATAGTACCACTTGCCATGCTGCGATTATTGGTTTGCGCTTAGGCATTCCGGTTATTGTGGGTGTTGAGCGAGCCACACAGGTCATCCGAGATGGAGAATTTGTAACCTTGGATATGGCACGGGGTTTGGTCTATTCTGGGTCATCGAGAATGTAATATCATTTCCCTATGAATATGCAGACTCATAAGGGGCTTGTAGCCCCTTGTCTATCTAGGAGAGATTGTCTCCCTCTTCTGTCATTCTTGGAAATTCTGACGTTTTATGTTTGCGATCGCTTGGATATCCGCGAAGTATAAACGAAGGAATAAGGGTTTCACCGTACTTTAGAAACAATGCTAGCACCCACCGGTTCAGATTTATCTCAACAAACAGAAGATTATCTCCAAATAGCCCCTAATCCGGAAGCTATGGAAGAAAAAACAGAAATCTTGCGAGAAGGATTAGCGGGTTTAGGGGCGCGATCGCTACTTGCTCTTAATGTTCCTCCACCCTGGAGTGAAACACCAGTGAGTCCATTAGATTATTTTAGAGTGTTGGAAAGACTAGCTCGATATTCCGGTACGCTCAATTTTACCCAAACTCAACATCAAAGTGCAGGATCGTTTATTGCCAACGGAGATAATGAAGAGCTGAAAAGTCATTATCTCCCAAAAATGAGATCGGGTAAGATTTTAGTCGGTGTATCCTATGCCCATTTGCGTCGTGAAAAACCGACCTTAAAAGCAACGAAAGTTCAAGGCGGTTATCTATTATCTGGATATCTGCCCTGGATAACCGGTTGGAATTTGTTTCAAGAAGCGGTTGTTGCTGCGACATTGGAAGATGAGAGGATTATTTTTGCCCTGATTCCGTTTGTCACCTCTGCCAAAGGAGAGTTGCGATTTTCAGCTCCCATGTCTTTAGCGGCCATGTCATCCACCAATACGGTGAGTGCCGAATGCGATCGCTATTTTGTTCCTGACGAAATGGTAATTAGCCTTCAATCCAAAGACTGGGTCGAGGAAAAAACCCGACAGAATGTTTTAAATCCGACGTTCTCTTTGCTGGGATTGGCGCGATCGGGTTTAGATATTGTCGAAAATGCCAGCAAAGCTCAAGCCTCGATCTCCCCTCAATTTTTAGTATTATCCGAGCAACTGGAGTATTTGCGTGCCAAGATTTACACAGAAAAAGAGGAACAGCGGTTGTCCCTAGAGCAACAGTTGCAACTACGCGCTCAGGCGATCGCCTTGACTCATCAGTGTAGTTTAGCTATGATCATGGTCTCCAGAGGCAGCGCCAACCAAAACCATCACCCTGCACAACGTATTTATCGAGAAGCCTTAGTTTTATCGGTTATGGGACACACGAATAAGGTAATGGAAGCTACTTTAGAGCAAGTTGTTAATCAAGGCAATATTTAAATAGATTGTTAATAGATTGTTACGGAATTGACAAGACTAAGACAAAAATTTATATACTAGAATCCAAACTATCTATGAAGCAAAATGGTGAATCTGATGATCAATCAATCGATTTTGGCGATCGCCGTTATGATTTCTCTTCTACTGAGTCTTGACGGTATCGCATTATCAGGACTTTCCTCTGCTCAGGAAGAGCCTCTTCAAGAGTTAGAAACTTCTATGACCGATCCATCCTATCAAGCTAAAGAGCATAGGAGAGATAATAATGACAACCATCACAAGCACAGCCACGAAAACCACCATCATAACCATTAATAGTCTCTCCAATCTAATCACACCGTGGTAGACTCTCTCTGCTAATTGAGTGGTTTAGATTTTGCGGAGTGAGAGGATCTTGCTCACCAGAGATCAAAAGCGAACAAGCTCCTCACACTACTCTGTTTCCCTAGAACAACGTATAAATAAATGGTGCAATCACAGATGCTTGACTGAGGATAATTAAAGCACCCACCATTACCAAACTAATAATTAACGGTAACAGCCAATACTTTTTACGCTCTCCTAAAAAAGCCCAAAGATCTTCAAAAAATTCCATATATGACACTCCAATGCCTTTAAATTAACAATTGACTAAAATGGATATTCTAAACTCTTCGCTGTTCTGGGATGGGAAGGAATTCGATACGTCTCCACCGGTTTACGCCATTCTCGACGCATGGGGTCGCCTCCAAACCGTTTTCTCAGAAATCCCATCGGCATGATCATCCCATAAAAAATGATCCCTAAAATCAAGCGAGTATTAATCCAACCCATCACCAAACCAAAGCGGGCAAAACCTTGATAAAACGGGTCGAGAGTTTTCGGCGCAACTAACGCCCAAGCCCAGAAGATTCCTAGCACAATCCAGGGCCAAGTTCCACTACTATGACCGAGGATCAATGGCCAGATAATCCCAAAAACTAAACCCACCATTACCCCAAACAGGAGACCAAATTGGCGGAGTTCTTTTGTATTGAGTTTTTTGATTGGGTGCATAATGATTAATCGTGATTTGTAGTTTCTTTTCTTCGGTAGTGAACTTCTAATCCTAGGATTAAACCCCCCTACCCCCTATCTCCCCATTCCCCCATCCCATTTTTCAAGGGAGAATGAAACAGCGTTTCCGCAAGCGGACGTGAAAGGGGAGGTTGGGGGGATCAAAAACCTAATCTAATTCAAACTCCGTCTTCCAAGACTCATCTTTTTCCCAAGCCGGTTGGTCTGTCTTAGCCAGCAAGAAGTTTTCCAGAACCAGATAATCCATTTCAGTACGCATGAAGCAGCGATACGCATCTTCTGGAGTACAAACAATCGGTTCTCCGCGCACATTAAAGGACGTATTCACAATCAGACCGCAACCCGTCAGTTTATCAAAATGACTGATTAAGCTGTGATAGCGGGGATTGGTTTCCCGGTGAACGGTTTGGATACGCGCCGAATAGTCCACGTGGGTAATGGCAGGAATTTCTGAGCGGGGAATATTGAGTTTTTCAATCCCAAATAGTTGTTTTTGCTCCTCTGTCATCGGAATACGCAAAGATTCCTTAACTGGAGCTACCATCAGCATATAGGGACTGGGACTATATTGCTCGAAGAAATCAGACACGCGCTCGGCTAAAACTGAAGGGGCAAAGGGACGGAAAGACTCCCGATACTTAATTTTCAGGTTCATCACCGACTGCATTTTCGGTGACCTGGGGTCGCCAATAATGGAGCGTCCGCCCAATGCACGGGGGCCAAACTCCATCCGACCTTGGAACCATCCCACCACATTGTCAGTAGCCAAAATTTCAGCTAACTGGGGCATGAGTTCGGCATCATCAAGGCGAACATAGGAGGCTTTCACCAAGTCCAAATAGTCTAGAATTTCCGTATCAGAGAATTTTGGCCCCAAATAAGACCCGCGCATTTGGTCTTGTACAGGAGCAGCTATTTTTTCTGGTGTTAAGGTTCCCACGGTTGCTGTGGCAGTTTCTTTGGCATTACTGAACAGCACGGGGGTTTTCTCAGCCGTCACGGTACGCGGCATACTGTGGTATTCATACCAAGCAGAGAGGGCAGCCCCTAACGCTCCACCGGCATCGCCAGCAGCCGGTTGTACCCAGACTTCTTTAAAGCCACATTCGCGCAAAATTCGACCATTGGCGACACAGTTGAGGGCAACTCCACCGGCTAAACAGAGGTTTTCAACCTTAAGTTCGTTTTTCACCGTATTCGCCAGACGGATAACCACATCTTCAGTCACCCACTGGATGGAGCTGGCGATGTCCATTTCTCGCTGACTGATGGGGGTTTCGGGTTTCCGGGGAGGGCCACCAAAGAGGTCATCAAACTTGCTGTTGGTCATGGTTAGACCGGTGGCATAGTTGAAGTAGTCCATGTTTAACCGGAATGTGCCATCTTCTTTGACATCAATCAGGTTGCTGAGGATGGTGTCAATATATTTGGGTTCGCCATAGGGAGCGAGTCCCATGAGCTTATATTCCCCAGAGTTGACTTTGAAGCCGGTGTAGTAGGTAAAGGCAGAATAGAGCAAGCCCAAGGAGTGGGGGAAGTCTATTTGCCATTGGGGAATCAGTTGGTTGCCTTCTCCGAGCCAAGCGGTAGTTGTTGCCCATTCACCTACTCCATCGAGACAGAGAACGGCAGCTCTCTCAAACGGACTGGGGAAGAAGGCGGAGGCGGCATGGGACTGGTGATGTTCAGTGAACATCAGTTGGGGAAGCTCAGTTTTCTTGCACTGTCCGATTTCTGAGAGTTCTGTTCTTAATACCGTTTTCAGATAGAGCTTTTCTTTTAACCAGATGGGCATGGCTGCCAAGAATGACCGAAAGCCTTTGGGGGCATAGGCCAGGTAAGTTTCTAGGAGACGCTCAAATTTGAGTAGGGGTTTGTCGTAGAAGACGATATGATCTAGATCAGAGATCGTGGTTTGGGCCATTTCCAGGCAATAGGCGATCGCATGTTTTGGAAACCGTGGATCGTGCTTCTTGCGCGAAAATCGCTCTTCCTGCGCTGCCGCAACGATTTCGCCATCACAGACGATTGCCGCCGCGCTATCATGATAAAACGCTGAAATTCCTAGGATCTTCATTTAGTTCACCCCTACGCCAGTTAATTTAAGCCAATTTTGGGATTTTTTTGGGATCATGAATAGAGATTGTAACTTAGGGTTTACCCTATAAGCACTGTGTTCACTATTTTCAGGAAAGACGAACATCGGTTCGCTCTCATCTTGGACTACCTTAATGATTACGATCGCTTGGCATAATCTTCAGGTGCGTTCATATTGTAAACTTTCTTAATGATTAAACCGACAAAATCCCTCAAAGTCAATAAAGTCTCTCAAGTTGCCCTTCTATTGATCTGCTGGATTGGCATCCCTTGGATTATCGTTGAGATAGCCATGATCCTGCTCGATCCCTTTCTCTTCAAGGGTTTCTACCAGTATGATCCCGACATGGGCTTTCGAGTCAGACCCGATACATTAGGCTCAAACCGTTTTGGATTTAACGACCAAGACTATCCCCTTGAGCGAGTTCCCGGAACGGTGAGAATGATGATTGTTGGTGATTCGTTCAACTGGGCGGGGGGGTTAGAAGGTAACTATACGACCCTACTCGAAAATCAGTTCGCTCAAACCCCAGATTTACCTCCTGTGGAAGTTATTAATGCAGGCTATCCCATGACCCATGCTGGGGAGCAGTTAATTATGTTGCAGAAATTCGGTTTGCAATATCAGCCAGATTTAGTTATCTTGGGGGTTTTTGTGGGTAATGATTTTATTGATGCCGACCCCTACCGCAAGCGTATTGTGGTCAATGATACTCAAATTGATATTGATAAACGCAACGAAATTCAGATATTAGGATATCCAATTATTTTTAAGTCTCGCCTATGGATGTTTATCGAGCAAAAATATAAGGTTTTTCAAGAAACTGCTCAAATTGAACAACCGGCATGGGCCAACCCGACTCCACAAGAGGAACAGGGTACGTTTACCGAGGAAACTTTCTTAAAAATTCAGCGATCCAGATTAGAGTTTTGTAATCTTAGAGCGCACGCAGAAGGTAAATATGATGATAGAATTAAATACTTGTTTGACAGTATTACCCAAATGAAGAAACTTTTGGCGGAGCGCCAAATTGAATTTAAAGTAGCGATTTATCCCGATGAGTTTCAAGTTAGTCAAGCCTTAGCGGATCAACTTTTTGAAACCTATCAACTCAATCGGGAGGACTACGATCTAAATCTGATGCAAAAGTTGCTCATTGAGTTTCTGGATCAAGAGGGGATTCCTTATATTGATATGCTCGATCAATTCCGTCAAGTGGGTCAAACCCAAACCTTATATTTACTCAGAGATACCCATTGGAATCTGGCAGGAAATCAATTAGCATCAGATATTTTATATCAAAATTTATTAGATGATGTTAAAACCAAATAATATGAAAGGGTGGCAGAAACTCAATTTTCGTAGAGTGGTTAATTGGGCATTTTTAGGATTTCTGTGGATAGGGGTTCCCTGGTTAGCCGCAGAACTGTTTATGATCGTGATGGAACCTTATCTATTTAAAGGGTTTTTCCAGTATGATGCGGATCTGGGATTTCGAGTCAATCCTGAGACTCCTGGCACGAATGAATTTGGATTTAACGATCGCGATTATCCCCTAGAGAAAGCACCGGGAACCTACCGCATTGTAGTCGTTGGGGATTCCTATAGCTGGGCAGGCAACTTAGATGGCAACTATACGGCACTCTTAGAACAACAGTTTCAAGACTATTATGGAGCGCCCAAAGTTGAGGTGATTAATGTGGGGTTTCCCATGGCCGATCCGCCCATGTATTTGGGAATGCTGCAAAAATATGGTTTAAAATTTAATCCCGATCTTGTAGTTTTGGGCTTTTTTGTGGGCAATGATTTGCATACGCCAGTCAATCAAAAACGGATTGTTCTTAACGATACGTTTATCGATATCGATCGCAGGAAAGAAGTGAAGTTCTTGGGATATCCTATCATCGGAAAATCTAGAGTTAAGATGTTTTTACAGCAGCGCTATCGAATTTTTCAGGAGCAACTGAAACTACAACAAGCTCAACGGGAAAATCAAGGAAAATTTGAACTGATTGAGGGAGCGATCGCCCAAGATACTCCCGCTCCGAATCCCAGCCCTGAACCGCCACCCATTTATTCAGAAGAAACTTTTTTAGACATTGAACGCTGGAAGCTAGAAATTAATAACTTACCCGCCTATCAAGCAGGAAAATTTACCCCTCAGTTTGAATATTCTCTGCAAGCAGTTGTGAAAATGGCAGAGCTGCTGAAAGAAAAAAATATTCCCTTTGTGGTGGCACTTTACCCTTCAGAATACCAAATCGATCAAACTCTGGCGAGTAAAATTTTTACTGAGTATGAACTTAATCCTGAAGATTATGATTTAGAACTGCCTCAAAAAGTTGTTATTGAAACGCTAGAGGCTCATGGTATTGACTATTTGGATATGTTAGAGCCTTTTCAAGAAGCAGGCAAAGAACAAGTCCTCTATATTTTACGCGATACCCACTGGAATTTAACCGGTAATCAATTAGCCGCTAATCTATTATTTAACACCTTAAAACCTCAAGTCGATGCCCAACTTCGGTAATACAAAAGTTTCTACTTTTAGGTAATAATCCTGCGTATATCTACCCTTCTTAACCCATTAGTAATTACCCATTACCTATTACCATTCCTATATTTCAGTAACAATTATTCATTTTGGTCAGCTCTAGAGTCCGGTAAAATAAGACCAGTCCATTAGGATTGCATCAAAAATCATTGCCATCTAAGATTCAAGGTGAGTATGGCCCATGAACTTGGAATCCCATCCATTTATTAGTTATTTTGAACCCGATCAAGTCGCTCAATTGTGCGATCTGGCGGATATGATCGAGTTTGACCAACCAACTGTGATTTTTGAAGAAGGTGAAGTTCCGGATGGACTCTATCTGGTGTTAGCCGGTCAAGTTGAATTTAGCAAGATGATCGATACCGAGAAATATCAAACGATCGCCTTAGCTAAGGAAAATGATTTTTTTGGAGAATTTGGTGTCTTAGATGGGAAACCGAGAAGTGCCAGAGCAACAGCCGCTGAAGGAAGTATTTTAGCGAAAATTCCCCAAGATAAACTGATGGATATTTTACAAAATAGCAAAGGGGAAGTGATTTTAGCCCTCTTCCGGCATATTATCCATCATATTCGCATTACGACCACCCAATATGTGAATCAAATTGTCCATAAACAAAAAATGGTGTTGGTGGGCGAAATGGTGAATACCATTATCCATGACTTCAAAAGTCCCTTTAATGGCATTCAGCTCTCAAGTTCTATGCTCCAAGAGATGCACTCTGATGAAGAAACTCAAGAATGGTGCGATCTGATTCAAGCGCAAATTACCCGCATGTTGGGAATGGCGGAAGAAGTTTTAGAATTTTCTAAAGGCCATGCTACCCTCTATCGGCAACCGATACAACTGTCGGACTTATTGAAACAGTTTGAAAAGCTCAATCGAATTTACTTGCACTCTGCTCAAGTGGAGTGGGTCGTGCAGATTGAACCGGTGGAAATTTATGCTGATTTTAATAAGCTGTTGCGAGTTCTGCAAAACATCATTACTAATGCAGTAGAAGCGTTTGAAGGAAAAGGTGGCCGCATCGAAGTAACGGCTAAAAGCCAGGCTGAATGGGTGGTGATCCAGATTCGGGATAATGGTCCAGGCATTCCGAAAGCGATTCAAGAAGACTTCTTTGAGGCCTTTGTCACCCATGGCAAGCGGGGGGGAACGGGACTGGGAACGGCGATCGCCAAATCCATTATTGATGCTCACCAGGGCCAAATTAGCTTTGAATCTGAAGAGCAACAAGGGACAATCTTTACCATCCGTCTCCCTCGTTAACCGAATTCAGCGTATATAGCGCTTTGCGCTAGGGAATAGAGAATAGGGTTGGGGTATATGGCAAGACAAAACTCAACACTGTATTTCACAGGCAGTGAAAAGCGCTATAACAATGGTTCTGGTCGTTTCCATAAAAAATTCTGATGAAAGAATATTGGGGTGAGGGGTCTCACCCCTCATTTGTATGTTATATTGAATTTGATGCACCCTGATGGACGCCCACTTGTGGGGCGTTTTTTTATTTTAAAAGCGCTTTGTGTTGGTAATGGGTAATTAGGGAACAGGCAATAGGGAATAGGTAATCTCCCCATTCCCCTATTCCCGGACTTAACCCAAATATTTAGCCACGGTTTGCACGTCTTTGTCACCCCGCCCGGAACAGTTGATAACCATGCGAGGATTGCCTTCGAGTTGGGGACAGAGGGTTTCTAAATAGGCGATCGCATGAGAGGTTTCTAGAGCGGGAATAATACCTTCTAATTTCGATAAGCGCTCAAAGGCAGCCACCGCCTCGCGATCTGTCACGCTATAGTACTCAGCCCGTTCCGTTTGCTTCAAATAGCTATGCTCTGGGCCAACTCCGGGATAATCTAAGCCAGCACTAATCGAATGGGCTTCAATCACCTGACCATCTTCATCTTGGAGCAGATAGCTCATCGCTCCGTGTAATACGCCTACTTGGCCTTGGGTGAGGGTTGCCGCGTGCTTATCCGTATTCACCCCTTCTCCGGCTGCTTCCACACCAATGAGGCGCACAGAACTTTCCTTAACAAACTCATAAAAGAGTCCCATGGCATTCGATCCACCACCAACACAAGCTAAAAGAATATCGGGTAGTCCGCCCCATTTTTCCCAAGCTTGGGCGCGGGTTTCTTCACCAATAATGGTATGAAAGTCTCTCACCATCATAGGGTAAGGATGGGGCCCGGCAACTGAACCTAAGATGTAGTGAGTTGTTTCCACATTCGTTACCCAGTCGCGAATGGCTTCTGAGGTAGCATCTTTGAGGGTTCCGGTTCCCGCTTCTACGGGGCAAACTTCAGCTCCCAGTAGTCGCATCCGAAAGACATTGAGTTTTTGGCGCTCCATATCGTGAACGCCCATATAAATCACGCAGTTTAGACCAAAGCGGGCGCAAACCGTGGCAGTGGCAACTCCATGTTGTCCGGCTCCGGTTTCAGCAATAATACGCTGTTTACCCATACGCTTGGCCAGGAGAACTTGAGCTAGGGCATTATTGATTTTATGAGCGCCGGTATGGTTGAGGTCTTCTCGTTTGAGATAGATTTGGGGCCCAGTGCCATCGGATTTACGGTAGTGTGCGGTGAGTCGTTCGGCGAAGTAGAGGGGACTGGGACGACCGACATAATCACGGAGTAGGCCTTGGAGTTCGGCTTGAAATTCAGGGTTGTGGCGATAATGAGCGTAGGCTTGCTCTAGTTCGGCTAGGGCAGGCATGAGGGTTTCTGGGACGTATTTGCCGCCAAACTGACCAAAACGGCCGAGGAGATCGGGGACGGAGGCAATCGTTTGAGCTGGATGGGTTGGAGTTGTAGTCACAGGGATTCTTATGATACGAATAGGACACGATCGTATTCTAAGCACCTGTGAGCATCACATCAATATGGGGAAGAGGCGATCGCCTCTTCTTGATCCTGAAAAAGAAAAGCAAAGAATTTAGAAGCAGGGTTTCTCTGAATATATTGGCTCGTTTTCTCAATTGATTTTTACCTTGCTAGTCCAATCATTATGCTCTCTGTAGTGAACGAGTGGTTACAATATCGTTCCTGGTTAAGGGTTTTACTACAGAGAGTGGAACTGTAATCACTTAGATCGATTCACCAACTGCATTGAACGTGTCTAGGATGCAACCGGTTTCACCACTGCCGGAGTGGGGAATAAAATCGATCAGGGTGGTGATATCTCCTTGATAAATTCCATATTCTGGAACATCTTGGAGTAAGAAAATTTCTTGATAATGTTCTAAATTCATGGCTTTATTCTCGATAAGGTTTTAGAGTGACAAAATAAAATTGATCGTCAATCAATCGCTGTAACCCAATCGTGACTACAAGTAATAGACAATCATTTACTCCTTCTAGTTCACCGATAACTTGATAATATGTACCGTCCTACACCACTTGTCGGATTCCATTGCGATCGCGTGGAGATTTAGAAACTAGTTTTCTATCAGTATCTTGGCTCATTCTCTCAAGGTAGGGAGCAACCCGGTTCCTTTGGAGTTGGCGATTGCCCTAGGACATCAATTCCTCTTCTATGCTCACCCCTATTCTCCCGAATGCGATCTAGATCATGTTGACACCTATCGCAACATCTTGTTGCATTACTTAATAAGTCAGGACACAAAACTTCACAAACTAGGAGACAGTCATGATTTACTTCGTTTTTCTTAGCCTCGTTATTGTTGCGGGTTGGTTAGCTGCTTCTGTAATCGGAAGCACAGCTTATTTCCAAGGTGAACAAAACTAATCACCACTTCCCATAATCCCACTGAAACGCTTTAGCGTTTACCTCAATCTGTCACTGGAAAGTAATCAATCACATAAGGAGAACATCATGGTTGACCTAGTTATTCTTGCACTTGTCGTTGTTGCCGGTTGGTTAGCTGCTTCTATCATTGGAAGCAAAGCCTACTTTATGGGTAAATAAAGTCAATCGATCTGACTAGACCTAATAGGGTGCGTTATCAACGCATCCTATAACTTTTTTTACTCTCTGCGTTTGCATGTATCCGTACCTCCGTATCACCCTGTTCTCGTGTCTCTCCGTGATGTGATCGCCGACTTTCTCTACGCCGTTAGCCAGAATACACTAGAATAGAGCAAATTAGCTTATGCTCAGAATTTAGAACGGTGAATAGTTCTCCTTCCTCTACTGACCTTGACCCGAAACGCTTGTTTTCATTTGAACTTGATGACTTCCAACATCAGGCGATCGCTGCATTGAACGCTGATAAGTCCGTCGTGGTATGCGCTCCCACGGGATCGGGTAAAACCTTAATCGGAGAATACGCCATTTATCGCGCCTTGTCACGGGGGAGAAGAGTCTTCTATACCACTCCCCTGAAAGCGCTCTCGAATCAGAAATTGCGTGATTTCAGTCAAGTGTTTGGCGCGAAAAATGTTGGATTAGTTACGGGTGATTTGTCCCTTAATCGGGAAGCGCCAGTGGTAATTATGACGACGGAAGTATTTCGCAATATGCTCTACGGAACGCCTATCGGTCAAATTGGTACATCGATCCAAGGGGTAGAGGCGGTGGTTTTGGATGAATGCCACTATATGAACGATCGCCAACGGGGAACGGTTTGGGAAGAGTCGATTATTTACTGTCCTCCCCATATTCAACTGGTGGCACTCTCGGCAACAGTAGCTAACAGCAACCAGCTCACAGCCTGGCTTTCAGAAGTTCATGGCCCCACAGAACTGATTTACTCGGACTTCCGTCCGGTTCCCCTGCAATATAACTTTTGCAACCTGAAAGGCATCTTTCCTCTACTGAATAAGAAAGGGAATGGCATTAACCGGTTATTGCTTAATACCAAAGCTAGGGGCAAAAAACCTCCCAAGGTGAAACCCAAGGATCAAGTTCCCCATTTGTTATCCGTGGTTTCCCAACTGAATGAGCGGGATATGCTACCAGCGATTTACTTTATTTTTTCCCGTAAAGGATGCGATCGCGCTGTGGCTGAAACTGTGGGACTCTCTCTGCTCTCCTCGGAAGAAAAACGGCAAGTCGCCGCCCATCTAGAACTGGTGCTGCACGAGAATCCTGAAGCCATTCGCCGCTCCCAAGTGGAATGCCTCTATCGGGGGGTTGCCTCTCACCATGCAGGCTTATTACCGGCTTGGAAATCCCTAGTCGAAGAACTGTTTCAACAGGGATTAATTAAGGTTGTGTTTGCTACGGAAACCCTGGCAGCCGGGATTAATATGCCTGCCCGAACCACCATCATTTCCAGCTTATCCAAACGCACGGATCAGGGCCATCGTCTGCTCAACCCCAGTGAATTTCTGCAAATGGCTGGACGCGCAGGACGTAGGGGAATGGATGAAATTGGTCATTTAGTGGTGGTGGAAACCCGGTTTGAGGGGGCAAAAGAAGCGGGGTATTTAGCGACAGCAGGAGCCGATCCCTTAGTGAGTCAGTTTACTCCCAGTTATGGCATGGTGTTGAATCTGCTCCAAACCCATAGTTTGGAGGAAGCCAAACAACTGATTGAACGCAGTTTTGGTCAGTATATGGCCAATTTAACCTTAATTCCCCAACAGCAGGCGATCGCCGCATTGCAAGCCGAAGAAAAGCAAATTCACTCCCAACTGGCTTCCTATGGCAACCTCGCAACCCTCCAGGAGTTGGCCGCCAGTTATAAGAAGCTGCAAGAGCGAATGCGGGAAGCCAAACGACTGTTGAAAACCTTGCAAAACCAAGCAGAACGGGCGCGAACCAAGGATTTAGCGGCCGCGATCGATTTTGCCGTCCAGGGAACACTGCTCAGTCTCAAAGGCAAGTATATTACCGTTCCTCAAGCCATTTCCGCCATTTTGGTCAGAAAAGTCCCCGGCAGCGGCCAAGCCCCCTATTTAGTCTGTTTGGGGGCGGATAATCGCTGGATGGTAGCGACCTATGGGGATGTGGTGGGGTTATATGGGGATATTCCCCGGTTTAAGGTCGTGGATGGTTGGGAACTGCCCCCAGAGTTAGGATTAAAACCAGGAGAATGTCGCAGTAGTGGCCCAGAAACGACCGCCACAGCGAACCAAATTCCCCAGTTAGAACCCACATTAGCTGCTCCAGAGGTGGACGATCAACTCTTGCAAGTTGAGGAAATCACGAATAACTTAATGGAGCATCCGGTACATCAGTGGCCGGAACGGGGGCGGATTCTCAAGCAGATTTCTCGTGCTGCTAGACTAGAGACAGAAATTGGCGATCGCCTCAGCAAATTTCAGCGTCTTAAATCTCGATATTGGGAAGAGTTTCTCAATTTAATTGCCATTCTGCAAGCGTTTAACGCTCTCAATCCTAACCTGGTTCCCACACCTCTCGGTGAATCTGCGGCTACCCTGCGGGGCGAAAATGAGTTATGGCTCGGTATCGCCTTAACCTCTGAAGCCTTTGCCCACCTAGAACCCCATCATTTAGCTGCCGCCTGCGCTGCCCTCGTAACCGAAACACCCCGTCCAGATAGTTGGGTGAACTATAATACCTCTCAACCCGTGATTGAAAGCCTGTTAGAACTCCAAGGAATGCGTCGCCAACTCTTCCAGCAACAACGGCGTTATGATGTAGCCCTGCCCATTTGGTTAGAGTACGAATTAATCGCTTTAGTCGAACAATGGGCCCAAGAACAGGATTGGGCAGAACTCTGTGAACAGACGAGTTTGGATGAAGGAGATATTGTGCGCTTGCTCCGACGAACCTTAGATTTATTATCCCAAATTCCCCATATTCCCCATGTTTCCGGTACATTGAAAGATAATGCGATTTGGGCGATGAAATTGCTCAACCGTTTCCCCGTCAATGAAACAGTTAACAATTAACAATTCTAGGGGCAGGTTCACCATAACAGGACTAAGGAATCGGAGTATGAGGAAAGATGCAGATTGTTTGGACAAAACACGCTGAGGAAAGGCAGCAACAATGGAGCGAGCGTTTCGGAATTACCAGAGAAGAAGTTGAAGCGGTTGTCACTAATCCTCAACAGATTATTTTGGAAGACGATGTTTTGGTGGCTCAAGTTAAACGAGGCAATGGTCTTCTGAGAGTGCCATTTGTTGAAATTGGCAAAACCAAGCGAATCTTAACCCTGTACTGGACTAATCAAATCAAGCGATATTGGCAGGAGAATTCCCATGAAAGTTAAATACAATGCGGAAGCAGACATTTTAATGTTTATCTTACGCGATGGGTTTCCCTTTAATGCTATCTCCGAACCTGGAGGCGTTATTGTTAGTTATGACGAAAATGATGAACCCCTTAGCATTGAAGTTCTCAATGCATCTAAACGCAAAATGTTTAATCCTCAAGACCTTATGCTAACGATCGCCACTTGATATACTGTATGGAGGCTAATTTAACTGCATCAGATCCATGTTTCTAATATTGGGTGACCTACCCTACAAGATCCATTAAATTAACAACTGTAGGGGCAGGTTCACTGAGATCTTGAATGCCCATCCATAACTCTTGTAAACCTGCCCCCAACCCTTCGCGAAGGAACGCGAAGGAAGAAACCGGGTTTCTCCTAAGTTGAGTCAACGAGCGAGAAGATAAGCAAGAAACCCGGTTTCTAGCGCCCCCAGATGAAGGCAGAGCATTACTCTTCTTTCTCATCTTCGTCGTCATCGCCATCACTACACAAGGCAGTGACTCCAGCAATGACAACCGCGTTAGAGGTGTTTGCTAGGTTTTGCTGCGTTTCCGTGGGTTCGGGATAGAATGAGATGCCAAGGCTTACACTAGCAGAAATTGCGATGATGGAAAGGATGATTTGACGAAAGTGGGTATCCATGAAGTTATCTCTCTGAATTCGATACTCTCATGGTCTAAGATGTGTCCAAGCAAGTCAGTGGCTACTGAAATGCAGTTGGGTATGACTTCGGTATGGGTTAATCTAGAACAAGGTTTAAGGCAATTTTTTTAGGTATATGCAACTCACGCCTGAAGGAAAGCAACTTGTTGAAGACGCGCTAACTGACAGAGCGTGGACGTTAAAAGATTTAGTTGAGCCTAGTGAACTTAGCATTGATACGATTAAGAGATTCAGCGCTGGAAAGCCCGTTAGCAGAATATCGTTTGTGAAATTATGTGAAGTCTTAGAGATTGATTGGCGAATTGCATCAGGAACAGGGAAAACCCAAACAGTCTTAACAACAAACTGCCCAAATCCCTTTATGCAGCGAGGGATGTTAACGGAACTTGATGAGATTTATGGAAGGGAGCGTGAACTTCAGCAGGTATTCGAGTTTCTCAACAGTGGCGCGAGTGTCGCCTTAATTGGGGGTGCGGGAATGGGGACATCATCCCTACTGTGTGCAGTGAAGCAGAAAGCGACTGAATTGTTGCCAGAGCGCAAACCTGTGTACTTTAATATGTGTGAAATTCTTAATCTGGAAGAGTATTATTTAGCCTTTGCAGATGCTGTGGAGAGTAACGCTATAAAGCCATTTCAGATTCAGCGCGAAATCAAACAAAACAGACTTTTATTATTGCTCGATAATATAGAACAGTTACAGGAAAATTGGTTTAATGATGGCGTGCGGAGACAGTTGCGAGCTTGGGCAAATCAGGGACAGAATTCGCCCATTCGTCTGGTGGTGGCTGCTCATCGTCCCTTAACCGAGTTGTTTGAAGATAGTGGGTTCGATTCACCCTTTGCAAATATTTGCCACGAGTTAGAGTTACAACCCTGGGATAAAGAGACAATCGAGGGATTTATCACTCATCGATTAGCGGGGACAGAAGTACAATTTACAGCAGAGGAAATTGCAGAAATTGTTACCCAGAGTCAGGGCATTCCTAGCGAAGTGGTGAAACAGTGCTATCACTGCTACGAAACCTACCGAAACTAATTCCGAGATCCATATATTTTGACTATGAAAAAATCAGTCGAACCTCTACCCCGTTTAGACCTAGCACCTAAATTAAATCGCCCCTTATCTTTGTGGAATCCCTTGGATTATTTGCGCCTGTTGTATTGGGTATTTTATTTTCCTCAAGCCTTGCGGTGGTATGTCAATACCTTTGGTGGTGGGTATATTCCTCGAGAAGAAATGAATCTTCGCAAGGGTTGGCAAATCTTGCGTGAAAATCCGATTCAAAGACAGTTACTCATCCAGGGAATTCTCCTCATTCTTACCATCCCTACCTCATTCTGTTGGTTTTTAGAACAGTTCGGCTTTGTCATCATATGGGATAGTGTGGCGTTTGGTGTGGCAATGGGTGTGGTGTTAGGTGTGGCGTTTGGTGTGGCAATGGGTGTGGTGAGTGGTGTGGGAATGGGTGTGGTGATGGGTGTGGCGTTTAGTTTGATGACTGGTGTGGACAGTCGTGTGGCAAATAGTGTGGCAAATGGTGTGGGAATGGGTGTGGTGATGGGTATGGTGAGTGGTTTGGTGACTGGTGTGGACAGTGGTGTGGCAAATGGTGTGGGAATGGGTGTGGGAATGGGTGTGGTGCTGACTGTGACGAGTGGTGTGGTGACTGGTGTGGACAGTGGTGTGGACAGTGGTGTGGCAAATGGTGTGGCAATGGGTGTGGGAATGGGTGTGGCAATGGGTGTGGCGTTTGGTGTGGCAATGGGTGTGGCGTTTGGTGTGGCGATATTAAGGCCGGATAACTGGTTCGTGAGTACACCCGCTAATTGGCTCAATGTCCAGAATGGAAGTTGCCTCTTTCCACGAGTTACTGTCCTTCCCTTACCTCGCTTGCAGCTCAGGCTAAAAAAAAACTTATCTTCTGATTGGCTAGAAGGTCTACACAATAGCAATGAGTTATTGCGATACAGCTATCAGTTTGTTCCTGTTGTTGATGCTATTAATGCAGTGCTTCAACAAACCCCTAGCGAACAACTCATCTGGAAAACAGCTCATCTAGCTGACCAACCCTATGACTGGAAACTGGTAGGCTTTGCCTCAATTTCCCTGCAACAGCAATTGAAAGCTACCTTCAAGCGTAATCTACAGAGTTGGCGAGGTTCCTACTCTGGTATCACCGAATCTCCTCGCCTCGATACCCTCCCTCATGCCACGGCTGCCGGTTTCTGGTATCTCCATGAAAAAAAAACCACCCATGCTACCGAAGCCTTCAATGTAGTCCGCCACATCCTCTACGGCGAAGAAATGTACATCCTCGCCTTAAGCCTCGACCTCTGCACCCAAGCCAAAATATTTAACCAAATTCATAATCTCACTCTTCCTCTTTGTCCTGAACGCAACCCCAAACAACGCCTCCGCCAAACCAGTTGGCCAGCCCTAGAAGCCTTCCACCGCGTCACCCAAGAAACCCAACTCATCGACCGCAGCACCGGTAAAGCTACCCGTGCCCAAGCTCTAGCCCGCGCCCAAGGGGAACTGAAACATATCCTCGATAATGCCGACCAACTCCCCCAAGCGGAAGGCGGCCTCATTCTCGATATTGCCACCACCTGGCGCGATGCGCTCCTGAATATTGCCAGCGACATCGGCAATGTGGAAATTCTTGAACCCGTCCAAAACCCCTATACCATCGGCGACCCCGTAGAAGGTGACCGGTTTGTGGGTCGTGAGGACATCCTCCGGGAACTGGAAAGCCTCTGGCTCGGTGCAGCTAACCCCCCCTCTGTTCTCATCTACGGTCATCGTCGCATGGGGAAAACTTCGATTCTCCGCAACCTCACGGGTAGTTCTGACCTGAAGCTGATTTACGTCAACCTGCAACTGCTCGGCTCCGTTACCCAGGGTCTTAGTGAAGTCCTGCTGACCATCGCTGACGACATTGCCCAACATCTGGACATTACCGCGCCCCCCGATGATGCCTTTCTCACGTTCCCCCAACGCACGTTTGAGCGCTACCTGCGGGATGTCCTCAAGCAACTGGACTGCCGGGCCCTGATTATTGCCCTCGATGAATTTGAACTGATTGAAGACCTCATCGAAGCGGGACAACTCACCCCCGACTTTATGGGTTACCTGCGCGGTTTAATCCAAATGGACAAGCGTCTGGCCTTTGCCCTGGCTGGACTGCACACCCTGGAAGAAATGACCCGCGACTATTTCCAACCCTTCTTTGGCAGCACGTACCCCTTGCGCGTCGGTTTCCTCAGCCGCGCTGCTACCCGTCAAATTCTGGAAAACCCCAGCGACGACTTCCCCCTGGAATATGACCCGGATGCGGTGGATGAAATCTATCGCCTCACCCACGGTCAACCCTACCTGGTGCAACTGATAGGCTTTCAACTGGTGCGCCGGTTTAATGAACTGGTCTTTGAAACGCCTACATTCATTTCGACTTCGCTCAATGAACGTATTCCAACTCCGCTCAATGAGCGGAGTCGAAATGAGCGCAATGCCAGACTCACCCTAGAGGATGTGGCTGCTGTCACCGATATTTCCCAAGGTGACCTCTTCCGCAATGGTCGCTACTACTTCGACGGCATCTGGAACCAAGCCAGCCAAGACCCACCGGGTCAAACGGATATCTTACAAGCGCTCGCCCCCCACCCCACCGGCCTCACCAGCGAGGAACTCCAGTCCCAGTGTCCCGATGTGCCCGACCTTACCGCCGCCTTGGACACTCTGCAACGCCATGACGTGGTTCACCAAACCGAGGAGCGCTGGCGCATTCAGGTCGAACTTTGCCGTCGCTGGATAGCCGCCCGCGCCTAGATGTGTCTTGACATCCGTAGAGGCGAAAAATTCATTGTTAGTTGTTAATTATTAATTACAAAGGCGACACCCGGATTCGAACCGGGGGATAGAGGTTTTGCAGACCTCGGCCTTACCGCTTGGCTATGTCGCCGTGTTTGACCACTCTTTCTAGAATAACAGAATCAATTAGACTTTGACTAGACCCTAACAGAAATTTTTTCTCGCCACTGCCCAACTGCGCTATTCAATCTTGGGGATAACCAGGAATCAAATTGGGAATATACCGGTAAGCGCGCTTGCAGATGCCATCCGTAAGGCTCAAGGAATTGTTGCAGGTGTTCAGCAGAGGGATGGGGATAATCTGGATTCACTTCATCTTTGGGGCCAAGTCCACCGAGATCCGTTGCTCCTGCTTCTAAACAAGATAATAATAGGTTTGGGTAATAGACGAGATTGGGCGGAATTTGCAGGGTAATCTCTGAAGGCAGAAGGCGACGCGCAAGGGCAACGAGGGGGGGCAATTCGGTTAAGTCAAATCCCGGTAAGGTGCTGGTTTGTTGGTGTCCAGGACTGTAGGGTTGTAGAATCGCCTCTTGTATATGATAGTAGGTCTGATGAATTTCGGCGATCGCCTCTAAACTCCGAACTCTGTCTGCTTCCGTTTCCCCAATGCCCACCAAAATCCCCGTCGTAAACGGAATTCTAAGCTCTCCAGCCCATCTTAACTGTTCTAATCTTAATCCTGGTTCCTTACTGGGTGCGTGAGCATGAACCGTTTCCAATAACCCTCCAGACACCTGCTCCACCATCAACCCCATGGAAACATTAACTTCTTTTAAGCAAGCCATCTCCTCAAAGCTCAAGGGCCCTACATTAGTATGGGGCAAAAAACCATAGGAGAGCGCCAACTCAGCCAAAGCATAAATTCGCTCTAACCAAGCTCCCCGACGAGAACTAGCTGGATGGACTTCGCCACTGAGAATTAAGATCTCGCAAATTCCCTTACCCTGTAACGCTTGCAACCGCTCGTGAGCCTGAATACTGCTCAACCAAGCATCATCACCAGGACTAACTCGAAAGTTGCAGTAGCTGCATTGATTGAAACATTCATAAGTTGGTACGAGGGTATAAGCTGGACTATACGTTACTTCTCGATACATAGCTATAAGATGATGGATTGACGATATGGCAAGCTAGATAGACCACCTCGAAGTTTAATCTATCTAAGGATTCCAGATATCTCATAAAAAAAACCTTAAGACACCTTTACATGGCTAAATAGATATATTAAGATAAAGTAGTAAGCAAAAATTAAATCGCTGTATAGCTTGAACATCTAGATAGCTATAAGCTATTATAAAATCATGACGACCACCCTACAACCCAGATCCAATGCGAGTGCTTGGGAACAATTTTGTCAGTGGGTAACTTCTACCGAAAACCGCCTCTACCTGGGCTGGTTCGGTGTTCTAATGATTCCCACTCTCTTAACTGCAACCCTCTGCTTTATCATCGCTTTTATCGCAGCACCTCCTGTCGATATAGACGGAATCCGCGAACCGGTCTCCGGTTCATTGCTCTACGGTAACAATATCATTACTGCAGCAGTCGTTCCTACTTCCAATGCAATTGGTTTGCACTTCTATCCCATCTGGGAAGCAGCCAATATGGACGAATGGCTCTATAACGGCGGTCCCTATCAGTTAATTGTCTTCCACTTCCTCATCGGCATCTTTTGCTATATGGGTCGGGAGTGGGAACTCTCTTACCGTCTTGGTATGAGACCTTGGATTGCAGTTGCCTATAGCGCCCCTGTAGCTGCTGCGACTGCGGTGCTGTTGATCTATTCCATCGGTCAAGGATCTTACTCTGACGGTTTGCCTCTAGGAATCTCCGGCACCTTCAACTTTATGATCGTTCTGCAAGCCGAACATAATGTCTTGATGCATCCGATGCACATGATGGGTGTAATCGGTATCTTTGGTGGCGCATTGTTTTCCGCTATGCACGGTAGCTTAGTTACCTCTTCTTTAGTGCGTGGAACGACTGAATCCGAAAGCCAAAACCGAGGCTATCTTTTTGGTCAAGAACAGGAGACCTATAACATCATCGCTGCTCACGGCTACTTTGGTCGTCTGATCTTCCAATACGCTTCCTTCAATAACAGTCGTGCTTTGCACTTCTTCTTGGGAGCTTGGCCTGTAGTGGGCATCTGGTTTGCTTCTCTGGGAGTTGCCTGTTTTGCGTTCAATTTGAATGGTTTTAACTTTAACCAGTCCTTATTGGATTCTGACGGCCATGTTATCAATAGTTGGGCTGATGTCATCAACCGGGCTAACTTAGGCATTGAAGCCATGCACGAACGCAACGTCCACAATTTCCCCTTAGATTTAGCCAGTATTGAAGCCATTCCTACTATCCAAGGCTAATTCTTAAGCCTTACGCTTCAATCAAAAGTACCCAGCACCCCATTACAGGGGTGCTTGTTGTTGTTCTTGAGTTCTTGTAGACTTCATCTGGCTCGATATTGTGACCCTGACAAAGTTGATCATAAGAAATACTTATTAAAAAAATCCCTAAAATTTTTTGTGAAACCCCCTTTACAAAACTAAATAAATAAATTAATATGTGAGGTGTGAGTGGCAAAAAAGTGCCACAGAACCTAGAAAAATAAATAGCCATCATAAAAGCATGACCACAACTCTCCAACAAAGCTCCAACGCGAGCGCTT